>JANOLC010000330.1:0-7823 GCA_031419575.1 Burkholderiales bacterium
CGCCATCCTCGGCTTTGGCCAGTTGCTGGAGCTTGACCACCAGTCAGAGGCTGACCGCCAGGACTGGGGGCGTGAAGTGGTCAAGGGGGGACGCCACCTGCTCACATTGATCAACGAAGTTCTGGATCTGGCCCGCGTTGAGTCCGGCAAAATGCCGGTCACGCTGGAACCACTTGCGGTACAGCCTGTCGTTGATGACTGCCTGATTTTGGTACGCCAACAAGCTAGCGCACGAAACATCCGTCTACTCAACCACACCATTCCCGTCAATCTGGGGGTGCAGGCCGACCGGACCCGCTTGAAGCAAATCATGCTCAACCTGCTGTCCAACGCCATCAAATACAACGCGATTGCGGGAACTGTGGTCATCACTTGCGAACCCAACCCGGCGGACCCCGTGCATCAGGCTCGCATCAGCGTCACTGACAGCGGTGGTGGACTGACGCCCGTGCAAATTACCAAGCTGTTTCAACCGTTTGAGCGAGTGGACACCCGTGTAGAACACATTGAGGGATCGGGCATTGGTCTGGTGCTGACCAAACGCCTGGTGGAGCTTCTGAATGGCCAGATCGGGGTTGACAGTACACCGGGGCAAGGCTGCCGCTTTTGGGTCACCCTGCCACTGGTGGTTTTGTCGGAAAAGGATACTTAAGGTGCAACGCATTCAAATCTCTTCAGCGGTTGCAGCGGCACGAATTCTGATGGTGGACGACGAGCCCACCAATCTCAAACTGGCCGAGGCCATGCTGCGTACCGCCGGTTACCAAACCATGGTGATGGTGCAAGACCCCCGCCATGCGGTGGCCCGGTACCAGGCGGCACCGGTGGATCTGATCCTGCTGGACTTGAACATGCCCGAACTGGACGGCTACGCGCTGATGGCCGAGTTTCGTGCACTCAATGACCCGCTGCTGCCCCCTATTCTGGTGTTGACTGCGCAGAGCGGCCGCGATCACCTCTTGCGTGCATTGCAAGCGGGTGCGCGGGACTTTGTGGCCAAGCCATTCGACCGCGCTGAATTATTGATGCGGGTGCGCAATCTGATTGAAGCCCAATTGGCACACCGCGAACTGCATGACCAGCGCGATGGGCTGGAGCGGCGTGTTCAGGAACGAACATCCCAGCTTGAGATGGAGATCGCGCAGCGGCGGCAAGCCCAAGAAGCCCAACTGCTGCTATTGCAAGAAAAAGAAGGCCTGCTGCGGGAGATTCATCACCGGGTTAAAAACAACCTGCAGGTGATTGCCAGCCTGTTGCGACTCGAAGCCGCACGTGGGGCTCAGACGTTGACGGGTGCGGCGTTGCAGGACATGCAGGGTCGCATCCGGGCGATGGCCCTGCTGCACGAATCGCTTTACAGCAAGGGCTCATACGCCACGCTGGATCTGGCTGTCTATTTGAAACAATTGGCCGTGCAGTCGTTGCGGGCCATGGTGATCAACGGGGGGGCGGTTCGTCTTGATCTGAATCTTGAGTCGGTGCAATTGGGTATCGACCAGGCCAGCCCCTGCGGCTTGCTGGTCAACGAGCTGGTGTCCAATGCGCTCAAACATGGCTTTCCGGCGGGGCGCACTGGCGAAGTCCGCATTGACCTGCGGGTGCTGGACGACCAAGGCATGTTGCAGCTGTGTGTGGAGGACAACGGCATTGGGTTGCCGGACGACTTTGAGTCCAGGCGGCAGCAATCGCTGGGTCTAAAGGTGGCGACCGACCTGGCTCGGCAAATTGGCGGAACCCTGCAGGTCGGGCCCCATCCCAAGGCGGCATTCAGCCTGAGTTTCCGGATTGCCGAATTAAAGGTACTTGCTAGCGAGTGATGCGCTATCAGATTCCGTGGCTGTTAAGCGTCACCACCCCGAGTGGCGTTTTCAAGGTCACCCTGAGGTTAGCTTCACCCATATTCAGGGGGATACCGGTCAACCCCAGGCCGTCATAGGCGGCTTGCAGTTTGTCAGCTGCCGGATGTGTCACCGCGATGCTTTGCAAGCTGACCCCGGAACGCGGCAGGCTGTTGCGCGGGTGCAGGCGCAAGGGCTCAGCCGCTTCGGCCTTGCCCCACTGAATGAGTGTGGGCAATGCGCCATTGAACAGGCGCTGGCCATCGTCACGCACTGTAATTTGCCACTGCAACAAACCTTTGCGTGAATGGCGGCTGGCGTGCACCACTGGGCCACGGTCAATGTCCAGCGCGGTTAACGTCCGGCGTGCAGTCTGAATGTCGTCGGTGTTGGCCACAAAATGCACCAAATGCGGTTCGGTGGCGACGGCGGCTTGTAGTGCTGCATCGTCCATGTCAAACCACCGCTTAGCCTGTGAATTACCCGATAGATGGGTCATTTTTTTGGCATTGGGGTCAATGGCGATGATTTCGCAGTAAGCCAGCGGATGGGCGGGCGTGGCAATTTTGAAAAGCCGGTTGTGGGTGCCAAACTGCGCATGTTCACCGCCTGGGCCGGGGGAAATACCCAAGGTGGCTTCGCACCATTGCACGCCCGCGTCCAGGGTGCGGGCAACAATTACCAAATGATCAATGTGTGTTTTCATGCCTTGACCATACCACCCCGCTTCTGGGCTGGCCGCATAATCCAAGGCTGCGCAGACGCTTCCCCTCCGTCAGGAGGCCGAGCCGTCTGTGCTCTCTCTAGAAAGTAAACTTGAAAAAAACATTCCCACTCCAAGCCGAAGGCAAAAACGCAGACCGACTGCTGGAAGCCACCAAACACGAAATTCGCAAATACGTCAAACGTCAGCGTCGCGTGCCGCTGCCTGAAGGCGTTGATTTTTGGGATTTTGATTGCCGTTTTGGCACCAGCGAGGCGGAGGCGACCGTGGTGCACTTTGCGACCATCACCAGCTTGATTGATGCGGTGGCAAAAGAAGGCGGGGATGCGTTTTACCTGGAGCTGCTGGCCAAAGAGGGCCACCGAACGTCCAAGCCGGTGGATGCTCCAGAGGCCGAGTAATCTGTAGGTTGTAGGTTGTGGGTTGTAACTGGAGGGGTTACTTCACCTTTCCCAGCCCCACGCGAAACTCTTCCAGCTTCTTCTCGTAATCGGCTGCATCGCCGTAATCCAGAAAACGGTAGTAGTGACGGTGGGTGCCCAGCACTTTGTGGGCATGTTTGATGGGGCAAAAATACTCCTCCGTGCGGGCCAGAATCTCGGCCATGAAGCTCATTAAGCCATTGCCGTACTCACAATAGGTGCAGTGGAAGACCTCGATGAAGTTGAGGTAGCTCAGATGGCGGCGGTCAAAAACGATGTAGTCGCCCCGGCGCACTTTGGTGATTCCGTAAATCGGAAAACACGCCCACTGGTAAAAACTCACAAAAAAGTCCAGCAGCATCAGCGGGAAAATCATGCCGTAAATGATGGGCCCGGTGATCAGGTTTTGTGGGCGGTTGGTGACCAGCCAGCGAAAGAAGTTCTTTTTCAGCTTGCGGTGGGCGGCCTTCACCGCACTTTCGAACTCAACCCGTTTACCCTTGATCTGGAAGAACATTCGGCTTTCCTGTTCATGCACTGCCGTGCGCAATTCATCTTCAAGGGCGGCCATTTTGGCCAGCAGGTCAGTGATTTTTTCGTTCATGGGGCTCCCGGGTTGCACCCATTGTGCATCGCATGAAACTCGTGCCCGGTGCCATTCACGTTGCCCGTGTGGTCATAATGGATCGACCAACAAGGACCGCCAATGACTCAGCCAAGCAACTTCAAAACCAACTGTGAATTCACGCCGCCAACACGCCGCCGGGTGGTTGCCGCCATCGCTGCCACGGCCGCCAGCATCGCCGCGCCAGGTTTTGCCCAGCCCGCCTGGCCCAACAAGCCCATTCGCATCATCGTGCCTTACACCCCGGGTGGTTTTACCGACCAAATGGCGCGCCTGATTCAAAACGGATTGCAAGTACGCCTGGGCCAGCCGGTAACCATTGACAACAAGCCCGGTGCCAACAGCATCATTGGTGTCGATGCGCTGGCCAAAGCGCCACCGGACGGGTCCACCTTTGCCGTGGTCATTGCCGCCTTTGCTGCGAACACATCGCTCTACCCGAAGCTACCCTATGACCCGCGCAAGGACGTGACGGGTGTGTCGCTGCTGGGCATTTCACCGTTACTGGCTGCCGTCAACAACGATGCACCCTTCAAGACCGCCAAAGAGTTGGTGGCCTATGCCAAACAATACCCTGGCCGGGTGAGCTTTGGGTCGTCGGGCAATGGATCGGCTGCCCATTTGACGACTGAGCTGTTCAAAGCCATCACGCAGACTTACATGGTGCACATCCCCTACCGGGGCGCGGTGCCCGCGTTGACTGATTTGATGGGTGGGCAAATCCAGCTGTTCTTTGATGCCGCCGTGGGGCTGATCAACCAGGGCAAACAAGGCAAAGTTCGTTTGATTGGGGTGTCTCACGACAAACGTCTGCCTGCTGCCCCCGATGTTCCCACGTTTATAGAGCAAGGCTTTGCCGGTTTTATGGGCAGCACGTGGGCGGGCATGCTGGCCCCGGCAGGCACACCGCGCGACATTGTGAAACGCATGTCGGACGAGGTAGGGCGCATCATCAAAAGTGAAGAAACTCGGGTGCGGTTGGATGCCATGGGCACGTTTCCGTCAGGAGGGTCACCCGAAGAATTTGATGCATTCATCGCCACAGAGACCACCAAGTGGGCGGGCGTGATCAAGGGGGCAAACGTCAAGCCTGACTGAGTAGGCCGGCGTGTTGATGTGTCAGCACCGCAGCGGGGCGATCAGTCGGCTGCCGGGGCTTGCGACGCATTCACCCGGCGCGCACCGTCAAAACGGTGGGTCCAGTACGACTGGCCCATGTCTTCCACGCGCACTTCGGAGCCGGGCTTGGGGGAGTGGATGAACTTGCCACCACCCACGTAAATACCGACGTGGCTGAACGCGCGACGCATGGTGTTGAAGAACACCAGGTCACCAGGTTGCAGGTCAGACTTTTCAATTTTTTCAGTGGCGGCGGCTTGCTGCTCGGCCTTGCGGGGCAGGATCAAGCCCACAGTTTGCTGGTACATGGCGCGCACAAAACCGCTGCAGTCGAAACCGGTTTCGCTGTTGTTGCCACCCCGACGATAGGGCACGCCCAGAAAACTGAATGCATTCACCACCAGCTCAGAGGCCTTGTTGGTCACCGTCTGGCGGACTTGCTCGATTTGCCCCAGCAAGCCCTTGTCGCTCAAGAACTTGTCCATCTCATCATTGGGGGCTGCGGGCGCTGCAAACGCGTTGTTGACCAGCAGTGCCACCAGGATGACCGAAATTCGCATGGGTTTTTGCATGGGCTGTAGGATAACCGCTCGCGACAGGATGTGTCAAGTTAATGCAATTTCTAATTTTGTTTCATAAGTTACTGATTTAATTGAATTATTTATAACTAATTGAGTTTAGTTAGAGATTGCGATGTTCGGTTTGATTTTTAAGGGTAAAAAATGCCTCAAGTCATTGTCAGATCTACATTGTTAGCTATTATTTTCATAGTGTTTATGGGGGTACTGGACGGAGCCGCCGCACAAACAGTGCGACCGCAAACCGTGGCCAGTGGCCTGCAAAACCCGTGGGCGGTGGCGTTTTTGCCCGAGGGGCGATTTTTGGTGACTGAGCGGCCGGGACGTTTGCGGGTGATTGAGGCGGATGGCCGCGTGGGCAGCCCGGTATCCGGATTGCCGCCGGTGGCTGCATTGGGGCAGGGCGGTTTGCTCGACGTGATGCTGGACGCTGACTTTGAGCGTAACCGGATGCTGTACTTTTGCTTTTCCGAGCCGGGTGGGTCCGGCGCGTCAACGGGTAACAGCACCGCGCTGGCCAGCGCCAGGCTGTCAGCAGACCGCACCCGGCTGGAGGGTGTCAAAGTAATCTTCAGCCAAAAGCCCAAAGTAGCCAGCACCGGGCATTTTGGTTGCCGCATTGTGGAGAGCCGCCAACCCGGTCAGCCCGGCATGAATGGCAAACTTGATGGCCTGCTTTTCATGACCCTGGGCGAGCGCTACAGCCGTAAGGACGACGCGCAGAAGCTTGACAACCACCATGGCAAAGTCATTCGCATCGGCAAAGACGGCAGCACCCCCACTGACAACCCGTTTGTGAACCGTGCCGGGGCCTTGCCCGAAATCTGGAGCTACGGCCACCGCAACCCGCAGGGGGCTGCGCTTTCAATCGATGGCACCTTGTGGACGCACGAGCATGGCCCGCAGGGCGGTGACGAAATCAACCTGCCCAAACCGGGGCGCAACTACGGCTGGCCCGTCATTACGTTTGGTGAAAACTATGGCGGCGGCAAAATGGGCGAGGGCATCACAGCCAGGGCGGGTATGGAGCAACCCCTGCACTACTGGGTGCCGTCCATCGCCCCATCCGGCATGGTGTTTTTGACCAGCGACCGCTATGGCAAGGCCTGGGTGGGCAACCTTTTTGTCGGCTCACTCAAATTCGGCTATCTGAACCGTATTGAGTTAAGCGAGCCGTTCAAAGGCACGGTAGTGCAGGAGCACAAACTGCTCGATACCCTGGGTGAACGCATCCGCGATGTGCGCCAGGGGCCCGATGGTTTGCTGTATGTACTGACGGATAGCACCAACGGCCAGTTGATTCGACTGTTGCCCCCTTGATGTTGCCCTAAGGTAGTGCTAAGGCCGCGCCAGCGCCACCAAATCTGCCACGTTAGGCGCATCCCCCAACTGCCACGCAGCAGCCATCAGTGCCGCAGTGCGTTCAGCCCCAATCACCTCGTTCGTCATCCCGCTGAATTTGCCCTCCAGCATGGCATCCGTCATGGGGTTTTGCAGGGAGCCAATGGCGTGTTCAACGAAGACGTGAACCCGGCGGCCGTCTAGCAGCACGGCGGTCACGTCGGCGCTGGCCTCGTCAATGCTGTCATCTACCGTGGCCACTACTTTGCGACGCAGGGCCAGCATGTCGGGGCGGTTGACGATGTCGTCGGCATATTCAGTCTCGGCTGCCTGGCCAAAGATCAACCCGGCGGCGCAGCCGTGGTAGACGCTGAACTTGGCTTGCAGGCCGTCTGCGGGCTCCTTCTTGCCCGTGAGCTCCAGCACCAGTGAATGCACTTTGAGGTCGATACGTTCGACCTGATCCGCCGCCACTCCCTGCGCCCGCAACTGGGCGCACGCGTCGATGCTGGGGTGAATCACGATGCCGCAGGCGAACGGCTTGTAGCTGTTGAACGAGATCTCGAAGCGCTCGCCCAGCTCGTTGGTGATTTCATTCCAGTCACATTTGGGTGAGATTGTTTGCACCATGCCGCGTGGTGCTTCAATGGCTTTGGGGCTGGCAGTGAAGCCCTTGCTGGCCAGCAAGGCCGACATCAGGCCCGCGCGGGCCGCTGCACCCGGGTGAAACGGCTTGGTCATGCTGCCAAACTGCTCGCGCATGCCGATGGGTTGTGATGCGGCAATGCCCAGCGCCATCGCGGTGCGCTGCACATCCAGCCCCAGCAGGCGCGCACAGGCGGCTGCAGCGCCCAGTGTGCCGGTTGAACCGGTGATGTGCCAGCCGCGGTCGTAATGGTCGGGGTACATGGCGTTGCCCACGCGGCATGACACGTCGATACCGATCACCAGCGCGTCGATCAGTTGCCGCCCCGAAATAGGTTGCGTGCCCTGTAAGCCCCCACCCAGTCCTTCAGCCAGCGCCAGTACGGCAGACGCCACCGGTCCGGCCGGGTGGATGATGGTTTTAAGGTGCGTGTCGTCAAAGTCAAAGGTGTGCGAGGTGATGCCGTTAATCAGTGCAGCGCTGGCCATGTCCACCTTCTCCAAGCGGCCCAGCACACTGGCTTGGGCTGC
>JANOLC010000331.1:0-5544 GCA_031419575.1 Burkholderiales bacterium
TCAGCTCCATGATGCTGTTGTTGCCCAAATTTTTGGCCGGGTTTTCCGGGCAGTATGTAGACGCATTTGGGTACGCCCACTTCTTCACGGCCACTGCCATGTTGGGCCTGCCTGTGTTAGGGCTTGTTTGGCTAGCTTCACGGCTTAAATAGCCTTAAAGTCCGTGTCAACTATAAATAGTTTGCTATTTATTTGGTAGTAATATCGGGCGCGCTTTTACTTAACTTTACCGCCGCTTCAAGTGCCGCAGCAACACCCATGGCGACGCGGGCCTAGACTGTGCCCATGACCCAACACCTGTTAATGATTGAGGATGATGCCCGCCTGGCCCAAATGGTGGTGGAGTACCTGGGGCAGTCCGGCTTTGTGGTCAGCATTGCGCCCACGGGGTTGAACGGCTTGGAGCAACTGCAGTATCCCAGCCAGGCGCCGCCCGAGCTGGTCATTCTGGACTTGATGCTGCCCGACATTGACGGCCTGGAAGTCTGCCGCCGCATCCGCGCCCTGCCCGAAGTCGCTGGCGTGCCGGTGCTGATGCTCACCGCCAAGGGCGACCCGATGGACCGCATCATTGGCCTGGAAATTGGTGCGGATGACTACCTGCCCAAACCGTTTGAGCCGCGCGAGCTGCTGGCCCGCATTCGCGCCGTGCTGCGCCGCCGTAACGACACCAGCGCAGCCTCTCAAAAGCAGACGCAGAAACAAATGCACTTTGGCACCCTGGAGATTGACCGCGATGCCCGCACCGTAGCCGTGGCAGGCAACGTGTGCGATTTGACCTCGTACCAATTTGACCTGCTGGTGGCGCTGGCTGAGCGATCCGGCCGGGTGTTAACGCGCGACCAGATCATGGAAGCCGTGCGAGGCCGGGAGCTCGACGCGTTTGACCGCTCCATTGACGTGCACATGGGGCGCATCCGCGCGGCCATTGAAGTGGATGCCAAAAACCCCAAGCGGATTTTGACGGTGCGCGGCGTGGGCTATGTGTTTGCGCGCCAGCAGGACTAAGCGGTGAGCACACCCTTCCACCAACGCCTTTATCTGCGCATCTGGTTGGCAGTGGTCGCCACCATCGCCGTACTGGCGCTGGGCGCAGGCTGGCTGGCACGCATGGAGCTGGACCTGGAACGGGCGGAGCGCGAGCGTGAGCGCGCTGAGCGGCCTGGTCGGGAAATCATTTTGCGTAACCAGACGGGTGAGGTGATCGGCCAGGCCCCCATGCGACCTACACGCCAACCCGGCCAGGGACCGGAGTTTCAGGTGACCATGGTGGACGGCACCAAGCTGTTTATTCAGCTACCACGACCCGGTCGCCCACCCGGCATGGGCGATGGGCCAGGCAGCATGGGGAATATGGGACATCGCAACGCGGATCGCCTGCCCTTCAGCTTTGCGTGGATGCTGGGTCTGGTGGCGCTGGCCGTGGCGGTGGGCACCTACCCCATCGTGCGCCGGCTCACCAAGCGACTGGAAACGGTGCAGTTAGGTGTGGAGCGTTGGGGCGCAGGAGACTTGTCCACCCGCCTGCCCGAGGGTGGGCAGGACGAGGTGGCGTTTTTGGCCAAGCGCTTTAACCATGCGGCACAACAGATTGAGACCCTGCTGATGGATCAAAAGGCGTTGCTGGCATCGCAAAAATCGTTGCTGGCCAATGCATCGCATGAGCTGCGTTCCCCGTTGACCCGTATCCGCATGGGCCTGGAACTGATGAGCACACCCACGGGAACCGGGGGGGCTAGCGCGTTCAAAGAGGAAATCTCCCGCAACATCTCCGAGCTGGACCAATTGATCGAAGAGATCCTGCTGGCCAGCCGCCTGGATGCGCGCGAGGCCGACATGGGCACGGTAGAGGCAGTGGATTTGGTGGGCTTGGTGGCTGAGGAGTGCGCACGGGTCAACGCCGATCTGGACGCCGTGCTGCAAGCCACCGCCGAGTCGCCAGAGGGTGCCACTGAACTGGTGGTGCACGGTGTCAACAAACTGCTGCGCCGCGCCCTGCGCAATTTGCTGGAGAACGCCCGGCGCCATGCCACTGGCGCCACTGGCATCACGGTCAACCTGCGGCGCGAAGTGGACGAGGCCGTCATCATGGTGTGTGATCGCGGCCCCGGGGTGCCGCCTGCGTTACGGGAACGCATTTTTGAGCCGTTTTACCGTCTGCCTGGTGCGACCGAGCGCGACGGTGGTGTCGGCTTGGGCCTGGCGTTGGTGAAGTCCATTGCCATTCGCCATGGTGGCACGGTGGTGTGTGACAACAACCCCCAAGGCGGTGCCTGCTTCGTTATCCGGCTGCCACTGCTCACCACATAGTCTCAAGATAGTTTTAGTTATTTCGATTTATGTCATGCAACTGTGGTGTTTACCCCTAATTTTCGACTTGTCATCCTCAACATGGGGGATGACGCACAGCGCGGGCTCAACGTAAAGTCCATTCATCTGCTGTCACAGAGTCAACAAGTAGCCGTCAACCAGAAACCTGCCTCCAACCTGCGTCTCGTTAACGCACTACACCGGATTCATTGAAGTTTCCAACGACGTCCCCTCGGGGACTTTGACAAAGCCTTCAGTCTGCAAAGACTGAAGGCTTTTTTTTGATCAAGAATGCGGTCATGCAAACACGATTGACCTCTCTTTTCAATTTGTCCACCCCCATCGTGCTGGCCCCCATGGCGCTGGCCTCGGGCGGCGCGCTGGCAGCGGCTTGCGCGCAGGCCGGTGCGCTGGGACTGGTGGGCGGTGGATATGCTGACCTGGCGTGGACCCGGCGCGAATACACACTGGCCCACGAGTTGGTGAATCAACCTGGGCTTCACAAGGGCAACGGCTTGCCCGAGGCCGACGCGGCATCCCGTTTGGGCGTGGGCTTCATCACTTGGAAGCTTGACGAGGACGCGTCCGCGCTGGACTGGGTGCTGAGCCAACCCCTGGAGCGTCGTCCGGCGGCTGTGATGCTGTCTTTTGGCGACCCACGCCCCTATGCCGCGCGCATCGCCGCCACCGGGGCTAAGGTGATCTGCCAAGTCCAGCGCATGGACCAGGTGCCGCAAGCCGTGGAGACCGGTGCCCACGTTATCGTGGCGCAAGGCGGCGAAGCGGGTGGCCACGGGGCCAACGCGATCAATGGCCGCGCCACCATGACGTTTGTGCCAGAGCTGGCCGACTGGCTGGCAATGCACTCCCCGCACACGCTGCTGCTGGCCGCGGGTGGCATTGCCGATGGGCGCACCTTGGCCGCCTCGTTGGCGCTGGGTGCTGACGGCGCGTTGGTAGGTACGCGCCTGTGGGCCACGTCTGAAAGCCTGGCCGCACCGGGTGGTAAACAGCAAGCACTGGCAACCCATGGCGATGGCACGGCACGCAGCGACATTTTTGACATCCTGCGGTGCAAAAACTGGCCCCAACCGTACGACTTTCGTGCCATTCGCAATGACTTGCATCGCGCTTTGGAAGGTGATTTGGCGGCGCTGCGGGCCAACCCCCATGCCGCCAGGGCCATTTACAACGCGGGGGTTTTGGCAGGCGACTTCACCAAGGCGCATGCCACGGTGGGCGAAGCAGTGGGTTTGATCCATGACCTGCCTGGTGCGGCCAGTGTGATCAAACGCATGACCACTGAGGCCCGGGCCACCCTTCACAACCTGACTTTAAAGGTCAAAACTCCTGAAGTTGTTGTCAACTAAATGGCCGCATGCACGCGCTGTGCCGATACGTCCCTCAAGCATCGCATGTGCCCCTGCCCCTCGGGAAGCGGACAAACGCGCGAAAAGCACGGCGCGCAATCCAGCGGTGGCTGGTAGGCCTTATCGTTCTTGAGCCATATCACCGTGGCTTTGTCGCTGAGCGGCGGCGTGTGCAGCGGGCTGCTGGAGCCAAAAATGGCGACCTGCGGCACCCCAAACGCAGCGGCCAAGTGCATCAAGCCGGAGTCATTGCTTACTATGCTTTTAGTAGCAACAATCGTAATAAAGGCTTGGACTAGCGATGTTTTTCCTGCCAAATTGATGCATTTTCCGGGCTCCAGGGCATTCACTGGTGCAGCGATCTCCTCGCACAGCATCGCCTCTTTGCCAGACCCCAGCAACACCACAGGCAGATCAAGCTGACGCGCCAGCGCCGAGAAGTGCGCAACTGGCCAGCGCTTGGCCGGACCGTATTCGGCACCCGGGGCAAACACGTAATAACCACCGCGCATCAAGCCCATTTGCCCCAGGGCGACGGTGACGTCTGCCTCATCAATGTGCAAGTGGGGCTGGTCAGCGTCCAAATCCGCCTCACCACTCAACGCCGAATAAAACGCCACCATCGGTGGGCGCTGGCCTTTGGGCGGGTTTTTCAGGCGGTGCGTGAGTAAACCAATGCGGGCTTCGCCAAGATAACCCACCCGTTTGGGAATGCTGGCCAGAAAGGGCAACAAGGCGCTCTTGATGGAGTTGGGGCAGATGTAGGCCACGTCAAAGCGACCCTTGAACTGCTTCGCCAACGCGCGCCGGGCTTTGAGCTGCAAGCCGCCGTGCTGAAACGGGAATTCGACAACCTCAGCCACCTGCGGCATGGCACGGTAAACCGGTGCCACCCAGGGTAGGGCCCCCACGGTGAGCCGCTCGCCACGCGCCGCCAGCCGGCGCAGCAACGGCTCGGTCATGACCGCATCGCCAATCCACTGCGGTGCAATCACCAATGATTGCATCATGGAAGGGCTGTTCCGCCGCCGGGCCGCCCCGTGTCGTCCAGGCTCTGGCGACCCTGCACGAGGGCGGAATGCGACCCCCATGGGGGGCAGCGACCCGCGAAGCGGTGGAGCATGGGGGCGATATCAATGCCCTGCGAAATGCTCACCGGCCTTGAGTTTGTACACGGTGCCGCAATAGGGGCACTTGGCCTCACCGGAGCGGGCCACATCCAGATACACCTTGGGGTGGCTGTTCCAGATTTTCATATCAGCTTGGGGGCTGGGGCAAAACACGCCGCCCTGGTGGTTGAGGTCAGAAGCCAGCAGTTCGACGGTGGAGGATGTGGTCATGGTTTTCAATCTTTTGGGCGGTGCACCAGTCAAACTTCTTAAACCGTGGTTAACCAAGACGCGTATTTGGGGTTGCGGCCATTGACAATGTCAAAAAACGCGCTCTGAATTTTTTCGGTGATGGGGCCACGTGAGCCACCGTCACCCCGGTTGCCAATCTCGACGCGGTCGAGTTCCCGGATGGGCGTGACTTCGGCCGCCGTGCCGCTGAAGAAAGCTTCGTCGGCAATGTAGATCTCGTCGCGAGTGATGGGTTTTTCAACCAGTTTTAGCCCCAAGTCCTGGCAGATTGAGAAGATGGTATTGCGAGTGATACCGTTGAGCGCCCCGGCGCTGGAATCAGGGGTGTAGACCACCCCTTTGCGCACCACAAACACGTTTTCACCGGCACCTTCAGACACAAAGCCTTGCGGGTCCAGCAACAGGGCCTCGTCATACCCTTCGTCAGTGGCTTCCATGTTGGCCAAGATGGAATTGGTGTAGTTGCTCACCGCCTTGGCGTGGATCATGGTGATGTTCACATG
>JANOLC010000332.1:0-3501 GCA_031419575.1 Burkholderiales bacterium
GACTTTGTCGTTTGGGCAAGTCAGGTGCCGAAGTCCATAGGCAGACCCACGTAGTTTTCGGCCAGGGTGGTGGAGGCCGCGGTCGAGTTCACCAGATAATCCAACTCGGCTTCCTGCAGCTTTTGACCCATTGCGTCCGAGTCCACAAAGCGGTGCATCAACGACGTTAACCACCATGAGAAGCGCTCGGCCTTCCAGATGCGGGCCAGGGCGCGCTGCGAATAGGTGTCGATTCCGGCCTCGCTTTTGTCGCAGTAGAAATCGATCAGGGCACGGGAGAGATATTTGACATCACTGGCCGCCAGATTGAGCCCCTTCGCGCCCGTAGGTGGCACGATATGAGCGGCGTCCCCGGCCAGGAAAAGACGTCCATATCGCATGGGCTCCGCCACAAAGCTGCGCAATGGGGCGATGCTTTTCTCCAAACTGGGGCCGGTGATGATGGCATCGGCCAAAGAGGGGTCCAGCCGACGCCTGAGCTCGTCCCAGAAGCGCTGGTCGCTCCAGGCGTCGACCTTGTCGTCCAGCGGGCATTGCACGTAATAGCGGCTGCGCGTCAGGCTGCGCATGGAACACAGCGAGAACCCGCGCTCGCTGTTGCCATAGACGATGGCGTGCGGCGAAACGGGTGGTACATCGGCCAGTACACCCAGCCAGCCAAACGGATAGACCTTCTCGTACTCGGTGATCGAACCTTCGGGCACGCTGGCTCGGCACACGCCATGAAAGCCATCGCAACCGGCGATGAAATCGCAGTCAAGCTCGACGGTTTGGCCATTTTTTTGGTAGGTGACCCGGGGCTTGCTGCCATCAAAGTCGTGAATACGCACGTTGGCGGCTTCATAGATGGTGGGCAACCCCGCTGCGGTACGCGCATTCATCAGGTCGTGGGTCAACTCGGTCTGGCCATAGGCGGTCACCACCTTGCCGCCGGTCAGGCTGTGCACATCAATGGGATGACGTGACCCTGAAAACACCAGCTCGATATGGTGGTGCACGATGCCGCCGGCCTTCACGCCCGCGCCCACACCGGCCTCGTCGAGCAAGTCGACCGTGATCTGCTCCAGAATGCCGGCACGAATGCGCCCCAGCACGTAGTCGGGGCTCTGGCGTTCGATGATGACGGCATCAATGCCGGCCTTGTGAAGTAATTGGCCCAGCAACAGGCCGGAAGGGCCCGCGCCAATGATGGCGACTTGAGTGCGCATGTCTGCTCCTGTGATACTGACTTAAGCATAGGGCTGGGGTCGCACCGTGTGGTGCATGACCTGCATTGATTGTGCGATGATTGCACCATTTGCGCGCTGATCGCGCATCTTTTCAAGAGATCAGCTTCATGACGATTGCCAAGACCGATTTCATCGAAGGCATGGCTAAAGGCATGGCCGTGCTGGAGAGTTTTGACACCGAGCGCCAACGCCTCAACGCGACTCTTGCCGCGGCCAGGGCAGGGATGACCCGAGCGGCGGCCCGGCGGCATTTGTTGACGCTGGCACACCTGGGCTATCTGGAAACCGATGGCAGTTACTTTTGGTTGTCGGCGAAAGTACTGCGTTTTTCAGGAAGCTACCTGGCATCGGCCCGGTTGCCACGTGCCATTCAACCCGCGCTGAACCGGCTGGCCGTGCAGGCGCAAGAGTCGTTCTCGGCCGTGGTGCTGGACGCGGATGAGGTCGTCATCGTGGCGCGCAGCGGCAATGACCGCAACACCGCCGACTCAGCCTCCGGCCGGGTGATCGCCTATGGTCTGCACATGGGCGCAAGGCTGCCAGCGCACGCCACATCCACCGGACGGGTGCTGCTGGCGGCCCAGACCAAAGCGGCATTCGCTCAGTGGATGAAAGGCCGCAATCTGCCCCGCATGACAGCCCTGACCACCACCGACAGCAAAGCATTTCGCGCGCTGATCGACAAGGTTCGCAAAGATGATTTTTGCCTGTCCAGCGAAGAACACGAGTTGGGTGTGCATGCGCTGGCGGTGCCGCTGCGCAATAGCAAGGGTGTGACCGTGGCCGCGCTGAACGTGGTGGCCTCACACGGGCGGTTGTCGGTGCAGGCCATGCAGCGCTACATGCTGCCGCTGATGTTTGAGGCGGCGCGGGAGTTACGGCCTCTTTTGTGAGGGTTTTAGGCCTTGCCGATACCCGGCCTGCACTCAGTCATCGCTATAACTATAGAAGCAAACTATTCAATAGACACGGGGACCTCTGGCACTTTTTATGCCTCAAACCCCCAGGTGCTGCTCCAGCAATTCCGGTTTGGCAATCAGCTCGTCCGAGCCACCATCAAACACGACCTGACCCTTCACCAAAATCACGTTGCGGGTGCTGATTTGTGTGACGTGTTTCCAGTTTTTGTCGACGATCACGCTGCTGATGCCACTCTCGCGGATCAGGCCGCAAATGCGCCAAATATCGCGTGCAATGAGTGGGGCCAGGCCTTCGGTGGCTTCATCGAGGATCAGCACATCGGGGTTGGTCATCAGGGCGCGGCCAATCGTCAGCATTTGCTGCTCGCCACCGCTGAGTTGCTGGCCACCATGGCCCAGGCGTTCCTTGAGGCGAGGGAAGGTATCCAGAACCCGGTCATAGTGCCAGTCTTGCTGGCGCTTTACGCGCTCATGCGCCGCATCGGTCAAACCGGCGCGTGCGGCCATGATCAAATTTTCTTTCACACTGAGGTTGCCGAAAATGCCCCGGCCTTCGGGTACATAGGCGATGCCCAGACGGGCCACTTCAAACGGCGGGCGGCCCATCATTGCCTTACCCATGACGTGCACCGAACCGGAACGCGGCTTGACCAGACCCATCACACTTTTGAGCAAGGTGCTTTTGCCCATGCCGTTACGTCCCATCAGCCCGATGGTCTCGCCACGCGCCACGTGGAAGTCGATGCCGCGCAGGATGTGGCTGGCCCCGTAGTAGGTATTGAGGTCTTTGGCGGCGATCAACATACCGTTCGCACTGAGCCTGTCGAAGGGTGCTTGATCGTATGAACTGGCTTCGACAAGCTCAGCCCGAACGGTTGAATTTTCATGCGTGTTCCTCGCCCAAATAGGCGGCCTGCACTTTGGCATCGGCTCTGATGTCTGCCGGTGTGCCGCTGGCAATGACCTGGCCGTTCACCATCACGGTCAGGTGGTCGGCCAGCGCAAACACCGCATCCATGTCATGTTCCACCAGCAGCATGGCGTGGTCTTTTTTGACCCGCAGCAGCAGGCCCACCATGGCCTCGGCCTCGGCCACACCCATGCCGGCCAGGGGTTCGTCCAACATCAGCACCTGCGGCTCGGTGGCCAGCGTCATGGCGATTTCAAGCTGGCGCTGCTCGCCGTGGCTGATCGTGCCGGCAATAGCATTGCGCTTGTTTTGTAAGCCAGAAAGCTCGATAGTCTTCGTTGCACGGTCATTGATAGCTATTGATTTAATAGCGACATTGCGTGTGTCGGACAACCAGGACAGTGGTGACCAGGGGGCTTGCCCGACGCGGGACTGCGAGGCC
>JANOLC010000333.1:0-2981 GCA_031419575.1 Burkholderiales bacterium
CCCCAGATAGCGCCTGCCATTGAAACGGTTAAGGATCAAGTACACCCCCGGCTTGGTTGGAAGGAACTCGATGCCGTCATCCAGTGGTAGCCGACTAAGTTGGTTTCTGAGCCGGGAACCCAATTGAAAACGGTTTTACCAATGAAAATGATGGTTTTTCAGGCCACTATTTTCAAAAAGTAACGTCAAAAGTACCGTCAATAAAATTTGTGTCTACCTGATTGACCGGAGTTTGATGGCAAGCCCTACCCCTACCCTGCAATAAACCCAGCCTAACCCGCTGGGTTTTTTGTTTAGACCTGCACTGGTGCTCAATTCAATTTGAGAATAAAGAGAATTCCCATAAACCAGTCATTTTTAAATTGATGGGTTAGTTGATGGGTGAGCCATGAAAAACGGGCCCGAAGGCCCGTATTCATTGACTTACTGGCGGAGAAGGCGGGATTCGAACCCGCGGAGGGTATAACCCCTCGCACGCTTTCCAGGCGTGTGACTTAAACCGCTCATCCACCTCTCCAGAACGTCTATTTTAGCTGAGCTAATGGGTGGTTTCGCTGCCCACCACCGCAGGGCTGCAAAAAAGGCTTAGAGAAGTTGAAATTTTCTGTTAGTACGGTATCGCACTGACGCGCTGTCGCAAGGTCTTTACCTTCGGGGTCATCACACCCACTCGAAGGACTCGCAAATGCCTCATCTCCTGACTTTGAATAACTCTGCCGCTTGCGCCGTCAGTCATTCCAATTTTTGCCCGCTGTGCCATGGCCGTCTCGTCAGGACCTGGCGGCGCCCCGTTGATCGATTTACCAGCCTGTTTGTGCCCGTTCAGCGCTTCAAATGCGACGCGTTTTCCTGCCAATGGGAAGGCAATTTGCGTCTGATTGGTCATAGTGACCGTGCCGCAGCTGGACTTAACGGCAGCGATGGCGCAAAGGCGGGGTCGGAAATTTTGATCTTGCAAGTGTTAATCATCGCACTGGCAACCTTGGTGATCGTCGCCATATCGATGAGCGACTCTTGGATGGGGCAGGTCAAATTGTGAAGTAGCTTGCAAAAGCCAACGCAATTCATGTTGCGTTGGCTACGTCGGTTACACCACCCAGCGCCGCGCGTTGTGCCATAGCTGTAGCCACGGACTATGCGCCGACACATCGCCATCCGACCAGCTCATCTGTACATTGCGAAACACACGCTCGGGGTGCGGCATCATGGCGGTAAACCGGCCATCCGCAGTGGTCACCGCCGTCAGGCCGCCCGTGCTGCCGTTGGGGTTGAACGGGTAACGCTCGGTAGCCTGACCATGGTTGTCGGTAAAACGCATGGCGGTCAAAACCTGCGCCGGGTCGCCGCGACCACCACTGGCGATCTCGAAGTTGGCATACCCCTCACCGTGCGCGACTGCAATTGGCAAGCGCATCCCCGCCATGCCTTTGAAGAACAGGCTGGGTGACGCCAGCACTTCCACCATACTCAAGCGGGCTTCAAAACGTTCACTCTTGTTGGTGGTAAAGCGTGGCCAGTGCCCGGCACCGGGAATGATGTCGGCCAGCTCGGCGAACATCTGGCAGCCGTTGCACACGCCCAATCCAAAGGTGTCGGACCGATCGAAGAAAGTTTTGAACTGGTCGGCCAAAGCCGCATTGAAGGTAATGGAGCGCGCCCAGCCAATGCCGGCACCCAGGGTGTCACCGTAACTGAAACCACCGCAAGCGACCACGCCCTGGAAGTCGCGGAGGTTGGCACGACCGGCCTGCAGGTCGGTCATGTGCACGTCAAACGCTTCAAAGCCCGCTTCGGTGAATGCGTAGGCCATTTCGACATGCGAGTTGACGCCTTGCTCGCGCAACACAGCCACACGAGGGCGTGAAAGCAATAGAGAAGGCGCTTCTATTTTAATAGCAAACTTTTCAATTCTGACAGGGACTTTAGGGTCTTTTGATGCTAAATAGGTATGTAAACCCGGGTCTGAGGGCTCCCCAGCAGCCGCGTGTTCGGCATCGGCGCAGGCGGGGTTGTCGCGCAGCTGACAAATCTTCCAGCTGGTGCTGTCCCACACTTGGTGCAGGTCTTGCACCTTGGCCGTGAAAACGGCCTTGGCGTCGCGCCATATTTGAACGTCTCCAATACCGGCTTTGATGGTTGAGTGGGCTGGGCGGGTTTTGCCGACGAAATGGCTGTGCTTGCTCAAACCATGCTCGCGCAGGGTTTGCATGACTTCATTGCGCTGTGCAGTACGCACTTGCAACAGCACGCCCAGCTCTTCGTTGAACAACGCCTTCAAGGTCAACTCTTCGCGCCGCGCACTGACTTGCCCAGCCCAGTTTTTACTGTCACCGATTTCCATGCGGCTGTCAGTGATGCCATCGCCCTCGGTGACCAGCATGTCCACATTCAGCGCGATGCCAACGTGGCCCGCAAACGCCATCTCGCAGGCTGCCGCAAACAGGCCGCCGTCGCTGCGGTCATGGTACGCCAGCAGCTTGCTTTGACTGCGCAACTGGTTGATGGCCCCGACCAGGTTCACCAGGTCTTGCGGATTGTCCAGATCCGGCACTTCGTCGCCGAGTTGGTTCAAAGTTTGCGCCAAGATGCTGCCGCCCATGCGGTTTTTGCCATGGCCCAAATCGACCAGAACCAGCGTGGTGTCGAGTTCTGTTGCATTTAGCTGTGGCGTGAGGGTGCCGCGCACGTCAGCCAATGTGGCGAAGGCGGTGACGATCAAACTGACGGGGCTGGTAACTTTTCTGTCCTGCCCCTCATCCTTCCACTGCGTGCGCATCGACAACGAATCTTTGCCCACAGGAATCGAGATGCCCAAAGCGGGGCACAACTCCAGCCCCACCGCTTTGACCGTCGCATACAGCGCCGCGTCTTCACCGGGCTCGCCACACGCTGCCATCCAGTTGGCTGAGAGCTTGACGCGATCCAATTCAATCGGGGCGGCCAGCAAATTGGTGATCGCCTCGGCCACCGCCATGCGGCCC
>JANOLC010000334.1:0-4933 GCA_031419575.1 Burkholderiales bacterium
CCGTTGACCAGCAGCAGGCCTGCGGCCACCCGTTTCCCATACCTATTCAAAATCCGTCGATCAGCCATTGCCCCAATTCAAGTTACGTCAAGTTACGTCAAATCATCCACGCCATAGCGCTGGCGGTAAGCCAACACACGCTGGTGATCAGCCGCCAGAGCACCACCGCTGTGCGCGTCGAGATAGTGCATTAAATCAGACAGCTTCGCAATCGCGCAAACCTTGAGACCCAATTGCTGGCGAACGTACTGAACGGCGCTGTGCTCAACGTCTACGCCGTTCTCTGTGGCTTTTTCTTGGCGGTCTAGTGCGATGACCACCGCATGCGGCGTGGCCCCTGCGGCCTGAATGATGGCAATCGACTCGCGCGCGGCCGTACCGGCCGACATCACGTCGTCTACGATCAACACGCGTCCCTTCAGCGACGCACCGACCAGCGTGCCGCCTTCGCCATGGTCTTTGGCTTCCTTGCGGTTGTAGGCAAACGGCACGTTGCGGCCCAGCCGGGCCAACTCAACCGCCAGTGCAGCACCCAAAGGAATGCCCTTGTAGGCGGGGCCAAACACCATGTCAAATTCGATGCCGCTGGCCAACAGGCGCCGGGCATAGAACCCGGCCAGGCGGCCCAGCTTGGCACCGTCGTCAAACAAACCGGCATTGAAGAAATAAGGGCTGAGGCGGCCGGCTTTGGTTGTGAATTCGCCAAACTTCAACACGCCACAATCCAGCGCAAATTGCACAAACTCCTGGGCTAAAGTATCAGCCTGAACAGCAGATCCCCCGGCTTTCATGATTTCCATACGACATCCCTGATCATGAGAGTTGCTTCACATTCACCGACATGGAGAGTTCCTTGTTTAAATTAACCAGCTTGAATCTGAACGGCATTCGCTCATCCACCAGCAAGGGGCTTGAACCCTGGCTGGCCCAGCATCAGCCCGATTGTATTTGTGTGCAAGAGGTCAAAGCCCAGGCGCCAGACATGCAGGGCAAGTTCGAGCAACTGGCCGGTTTGCGGGGGTATTTTCACCTTGCGGAGAAGAAAGGTTACTCGGGCGTAGGCATCTACACGCGCCATGAACCCAGTGACGTGATCATGGGTTATGGCTCATCCGAGTTTGATGCCGAGGGTCGCTTTGTGGAGCTGCGTTTTGACAAGCCGGGCACCAAGCGGTCCATCATCAGCGCTTATTTCCCTAGCGGCTCGTCGGGGGAAGACCGCCAGTTGGCCAAGTTCCGGTTTCTGGAAGAGTTTTATCCGCACCTGACGGCACTCAAGGGCAACCGTGAGTTCATTCTGTGCGGCGATGTCAACATCGCGCACCAGCAAATCGACTTGAAAAACTGGCGCAGTAACCAGAAAAACTCCGGCTTCACGCCCGAAGAGCGCGCCTGGATGACCAAGCTGCTCAGCGAAGCGGGCTTGGTGGACGTGTACCGCCAGCTGCAACCCACCGCCACCGACGCCGCCTACACCTGGTGGAGCAACCGGGGCCAGGCCTACGCAAACAACGTGGGCTGGCGGCTGGACTACCACTTGGCAACGCCAGCACTGGCAGCGTTTGCGCGGCGCGAATCGATTTACAAAGAACAGAAGTTTTCGGACCATGCGCCCATCACCATCGAGTACGACTGGTCTGCTTGAATGGCGCCCGGCACTGGCACCCCAGCCACAGACTGGCGGTTGATGAGCATTGCACAACGCGAGCGCGAGTACTCACCCAGCTCGTGCATTGGCGGCAATTACATGCCGTTCATTGAGGCTTATCAGCGGCTCAGCCAAAGCGCCATTGCGCAGTGCGAAGCCTTGGGGGCGACGTGGTCAACGCGTCACTATGGCCCGCAAGAGGCCAACCAACTTGCCCTTTGCATGCCCGCCATACAGGGCCAGCCCAAAGGCAACAGTCCGGCGTTGCTGGTGTTCATCCACGGCGGGTATTGGCAAGAGTTATCTGCCAAAGACTCGCTGTTTCCAGCCTTGGGGTGCATTCAGCATGGGGTGGCCTATGCCGCCCTTGACTACCCGCTGGCACCCGCCGCCTCTTTGCCAGACATCGTGGCCCAGTGCCGCCTGGCAATCAGTTGGTTGTTTCTGAATGCAGCTGTGCTGGGGTTTGACGCACACCGCGTGGTCGTGGCCGGCAGCTCCGCCGGGGCACACCTGGCGGCCATGGTGGCCTGGCCGGGATGGCAGCCCGCCGACCAGGGCCATGCATTTGCAGTGCGTGCCGCCGTGCTGGTGTCGGGCATTTACGAGCTTGAGCCCTTGGTGGGCACGACCATTAATATCGCTTTGCGCATGGATGTGCGCACTGCCCAAGAGCAAAGCCCGGCGCTGCTGCCACTGGCGGGTTTTTCACAAACATTGGTGTGCTGGGGTGCCATTGAGACTGAAGAATTCAAACGGCAAAGCCGCCACTTCACCCAGGCGCTGAAGGATGCGGGTACCTCGTGCGACGTGTTTGAGGTGGCCCAGCGCAACCATTTTGATGTCATTCTGGATTTGGTCAGCGTAGACACCCCGCTGGGTCGCAAAACACTGGCGCTACTGGGCTTTGACAGCGTGTAGTGCCAGCGTTTTTATACTAAATTGCTATCTAATGAATAGCGAACTATTAAATATCGACGGGGACTAACGCTCACTTTGACCGTGTTTTTTCGTACAACGGCATCACCTTGGACAAATTGGCCTCAATGTCGGCAATGCGGTGGGGGCCAGACGGGTGGGTGGACAAGAACTGTGGCGGCGCGCCCTTGCTGGCGGCCCCCATCTTTTGCCACAGCGTGACCCCGGCCCTGGGGTTGTATCCGGCGCGAGCGGCCAGCTCCATGCCAACCAGGTCAGCTTCTGACTCATCTTCGCGGCCGAACTGCAGCGTCATTAATTGCGCACCGTAGTTGGTCAGTGTCTGGCCCATCTGCCCGAAGCCAAACACCTGGCTGAGCACGCTGGCCCCGATGTTGGTGGCGGCGTTTTTGCCCATGCGCTCGCGGGCGTGTTCGCGCAGGGCGTGGGCGACTTCATGGCCCATGATCATGGCGACCTCGTCGTCGGTGAGCTTGAGCTGGTCCAGGATGCCGCTGTAAAAGGCGATCTTGCCACCAGGCATGCAGAACGCGTTGATCTGGTTGGAGCCAATCAGGTTGACCTCCCATTTCCAGTCCCGCGCGCGGGGGTTCCACTCGACCGCAAACGGAATGATTTTGGCGGCGATGGCGCGTAGCCGAATGACCTGCGGGTGGTCACGCGGAGCCAGCGCCTTTTTGGCATTGGCCTGTTGCAACATTTGCAAATACTGCTGGCCGCTGGAGCGCTCCACGTCCTCGGCGGGGACCAGCTTGGCAAATGCAGAATTGCCGCCCACCTCAACCCCTTCGCGGGCAAACCCTAGCGTCAACGCGGCGGGCGACAACACCAGCGTCACGCCCACCACGCCACCCGCCAGTTGCCGCACAACGCGCAGCCAAGTGATGCCAAATGCTTTCATGTGAGGAACCTTAAGTCCAATGAACCAACGCGTATTATTCCCGCATGACGATAACTGCACCCTCCGCCCCATCCCCCAAACCCACTTGGCGTGAAACTTTTAACGTCTACCGGGAACCTGCCACCCTGCGCATGCTGCTCTTGGGGTTTTCCGCCGGGTTACCGCTGCTGCTGGTGCTGGGCACGCTGAGCTTTTGGCTGCGCGAGGCGGGCATTGACCGCACCACCATTGGTTACCTGAGCTGGGTGGGCCTGGCCTACGCCTTCAAATGGGTGTGGGCACCCTTGGTGGATCGCATGCCCATTCCGGTTTTGACCCGGCTGCTGGGGCGCAGACGCAGCTGGCTTCTGCTGTCGCAGGTGGCCATCATGGCGGGGCTGGTGGCCATGTCGTTCAACGACCCGCGTGTGGCCCTGCTGCCCGTGGTGTGGGGCGCGCTGGCGGTGGCGTTTGGGTCGGCCACGCAGGACATTGCACTGGACGCGTATCGTATTGAGTCCGCCAACACGGATCGCCAGGCCGCGCTGGCTGCCGCTTATCAGACGGGCTACCGGATGGCGATGATCTGGGCGGGTGCTGGTGTGTTGTGGATTGCCGCGCGGGCTGAGGTGGCCAACGTGGCGAATTATCAGCATGCCGCCTGGCAAACGGCTTACCTGGTGATGGCGGGCAGCATGGCATTGGGCATGCTGACGGTGCTGTTCTCGCCCGAACCTGCGCGCCGCGCACTGGTGCCCGCCAAAAACATCGCCGAGTGGCTGCAAAGCGCGCTGGTGGCCCCGTTTGCTGACTTCTTGCAGCGCTACCGCTGGCAGGCGGCGCTGATTTTGTCGCTGATCGCCATCTACCGTATCAGCGACGTGGTGATGGGCATCATGGCCAACCCTTTTTATGTGGACATGGGCTACACCAAAGACGAAGTGGCAGGCGTCACCAAAATTTATGGCGTGATCATGACGCTGGTGGGGGCCTTCATTGGCGGCGTGTTGTCAATGCGCTTTGGCGTGATGAAGATTTTGATGCTGGGCGCGATATTGAGCGCCGCCACCAATCTGCTGTTCGCCTGGCTGGCTGGGCTCGGGCATGACCTGACCGCACTGATTGCCGTGATCTCGGCAGACAACCTGGCCAGCGGCATCGCATCCGCAGCGTTCATTGCGTATTTGTCGGGCCTGACCAACGTCAATTATTCAGCCACGCAGTACGCGCTGTTCAGCTCCATGATGCTGTTGTTGCCCAAATTTTTGGCCGGGTTTTCCGGGCAGTATGTGGACGCATTTGGGTACGCCCACTTCTTCACGGCCACTGCCATGCTGGGCCTGCCTGTGTTAGGGCTTGTTTGGCTGGTTTCACGACTTAAATAGCCCTAAAGTCCCCGTCAACTATAAATAGTTTGCTATTTATTTAGTAGTAATTTCGGACACGCTTTTACTTAACTTTACCGC
>JANOLC010000335.1:0-3742 GCA_031419575.1 Burkholderiales bacterium
GCACCATGCCGCGCTTGACCCGCAGGTGCGGTGCCAGGTCGGTGATGTCCTGCCCCTCCAGCACGATGCGGCCTTCGGACGGCTCCAGCACGCCGGTCAGCAAATTGATAAGTGTGGTTTTGCCCGCGCCGTTGGGGCCAATCAGCGCGTGGCGTGCGCCCTTGCGCAGGTTCAGCGTGACGTTGTTGGTGGCGGTGATGCCACCAAAGCGTTTGATCAGACCCTGCGCGGACAGCACGATGTCATCCTTCGCAACCGCGCTCATGACTTCACCTTCGCCACTTTCGCTGATCTGCCAAACCAGGTCCAGGGCCGAATCAACTTATCGCGCCCCACCATCACCAGCACCACCAAAAACAGGCCAATCCAGAAGGTCCAGTATTGCGGCGTGATGCTCGATATCACGTCCTGCATCAGCTTGAACACAATGGCCCCGGCCACACCGCCGTAGAGCCAGCCCGTGCCACCGATGACCAGCAGCAACATCACATCAGCCGAGCGGTCAAAGGCAAACACATCGAGCGAGGCAAAGCCCGTCGTCTGAGCCGCCAACCCGCCCGCTGCACCGGCCACACCGGCCGCTATGGTGTAGATCACCGCCAGGCGCTGAGTGACCGGAATGCCAATCGCCATGGCGCGCAGCCGGTTGTCGCGAATGGCTTTCAACGTGGCCCCAAAAGGCGAATGCACCAGTCTGCGGGCCAGTAAAAACAAAACCAATAACACGGTCAGTGAATAAAACGCGGATGTGCGCC
Organism: Burkholderiales bacterium; assembly: GCA_031419575.1. Lineage (GTDB taxonomy): Bacteria > Pseudomonadota > Gammaproteobacteria > Burkholderiales > Burkholderiaceae_C > JANYCG01. The sequence continues at coordinate 756 of JANOLC010000335.1, forward strand.
CGCTCAGGTCAAACTCAAACCGGCCCATCAGCGGAGCCATCACCACGCCTTGCAGGCCGTCAGCCCCACCGGTCAGCCAATCGAGCTTGTTAGCCAGCTCCATCAAGATCAAGCCCACACCCAGCGTGACCATGAGCCGGGTCAAATCGCTGCCCCGGATGATGGTCAAGCTGCATACCGCGCCCAGCACCGTGGAGACGACAATGGCCACAGCCAACCCCACCAGCGGGTCTGGCATCACCAACTTGGCAAACAGTGCAGCCGAATAGGCCCCCATCCCAAAAAATGCCGCATGACCCAGCGACACAATGCCGGTGAAACCCAGAATCAGATCGAGCGACACCGCAAACAGTGCCACGATGGCAATCTCGTTGATGATGAGCGCGTGGGTAGACAGCAACAGAGGCGACGCCAGCGCCAACACCCAGAGTGCAACTTCCCAAGGCTTGAAGCGCGACCAAACGGATGCGGATTGTGTAGTTGGGTTGGGCTTCATGACTTGCCCCCTTGCCGCACAAAAAGACCTTGTGGGCGCCAGATCAAAATTGCAATCATCAAGCTGTAAACAATAAATGCCCCTAATTTTGGGATGTAGTACTTGCCCGCCACGTCAGCAATGCCCAAGAGCAAAGCAGCCAGCAGCGGCCCGGTGATGCTGGACGTGCCACCCACCGCCACCACAATCAAAAAGTAAACCATGAATTTCAGCGGAAAGGTTGGGTCCAGCCCCAGCACTTCAGCCCCTAGCGCGCCCCCCAAACCCGCCAGGCCCGAGCCCACAGCAAACGTGCCCAAAAACACAATATTCACGTTGATCCCCAAGCCCGCCGCCACGCGCTGATCATCCACTGAGGCCCGCAACCGGCTGCCGAAACGGGTTTTAGCCAGCACGTACTGCAAACCCACTGTAAGCGCCGCACACACCGCAATGATGAACAAACGGTAGTGGCCCATGCCCAGCATCCAGGCGCCCCCACCAAACACTTCTAACTCAGTGCGACCCTTCAGCCACTCTGGCAACTGAATGATTTGTTGGGACGAACCCATGAAGTAATCGGTGCTGGCCACGGCCATGAACGTCAGGCCGATGGAAAACAGCACCTGGTCCAGATGCGGCTTGCGGTACATGGGACGGTACAAGGTGCGCTCCAGCAACGCGCCCAAGAGTGCAGAGCCCAAGAAGGCCAGCGGCAGGCACACCAGAAACGGCACTCCAAAGCGCTGCATCAGCACCACCGTGATGTAGCCACCTGCCATGGCGAAAGCGCCGTGCGCGAGGTTGATGAAATTCATCAACCCCATGGTCACAGCCAGCCCCACGGCCAGAATGAACAGCAGCATGCCGTAGGCAACGCCGTCGAAGAGGATGGTTAGCATTTAAAAAAGCCGTTCGTCCTGAGCTTGTCGAAGGAAGCTTGGCAACAAGCTTCGACAGGCTCAGCCCGAACGGATTGGGTGGGTTGGTCGGTGTCGGCGCAGCGTGGGGGGTTACTTATTCTTGCCTGGGTCTTTCACGTCTTTGATCACATCAAATTCGACGTTGTACAACTGACCGTCTTTGCGCTCAACCTTGCGCAGGTAAATGTTTTGCACCACGTCACGGGTTTGCGCGTCGATGAACATCGGGCCACGCGGGCTCTCAAAAATCTGGCCTTTCATGGCCGCCAGCAATGCGTCACCGCCACCGACGCCTTTCGTGGCCTTCAACGCTTCGTAGATGACGCGCATGCCGTCATAACCACCCACGGCCATGAAGTTGGGGCGCATGCCCTTGTTGGCCTTGCCAAAAGCTTCCACAAACTTCTTGTTGGCAGCTGACGGATGCGCCGCCGAATAATGGTGCGAGGTAACCACGCCGAGCGCGCCATCGCCCATGTCAGCCAACTGGTCGTCATCGGTCACGTCACCGGTACCAATGAGCTTGATACCGGCTTTGTCCATGCCGCGCTCCAAAAACTGCTTCATCACCGCAGCGCCAGCGCCGGAGGGCACAAACACAAACAAGGCGTCAGGCTTCAAGTCCCGCACTTTTTGCAAAAACGGGGCAAAGTCCGGGCTGCGCAAAGGCACACGCAGCGACTCGGTGACCTGGCCACCGTTGAATAGCAAGCGCTCTTTGAAATACTTCTCCGCATCAATGCCGGGGCCGTAGTCACTGACCAAGGTCACTACTTTCTTGATGCCATTTTTGGGTGCCCAGTCCGCCAGTGCCACAGCAGCTTGCGGCAGGGTGAAGCTGGTGCGCACAATGTAGGGTGATGCCTCGGTGATGCTGGATGTGGCGGCGGCCATCACCACTTGCGGGGTTTTGGACTGCGTGGCAATGGGGGCGGTAGCCAGGGCGGATGGCGTGATACCGAACCCGGCCAGCACGTTGACCTTGTCGTTCACCACCAGCTCTTGCGCCAGGCGCTTGGTGACATCCGGCACGCTGGTGTCGTCCTTGACGATCAGCTCGATTTTCTTGCCTGCCACGGTGTCCCCGTTCTGGGCCATGTACAGGCGCGCGGCTGCTTCAATCTGGCGGCCGGTGCTGGCCTGCTGCCCGGACATGGGCAGGATCAAACCAATCTTGAACTTGTTGTCTTGCGCCAGGGCGCCAAGCGATGTCAGGGCCAGCGCGGTCAGGGCCGTGACTTTGGCGGTGTTGATCAGCAGGGTTCTTTTTTTCATGGTGTTCCAGTCGAGTGGTCAGTGAGTCAAAACGCGAAGCGTCGGGGCGGTATGTACTATCGGCCCAAACAAGCCACCCCGCAAGTGGCAAGTCTTCATGGCAGTTATAGTGATTTTGAATAACGCAGACCGATAGGCAAGGTGCCCTTCTTGCCTTACTTGCCCGTTTTGGCCGGGTCTTTGACATCTTTCAGCACATCGAATTCAACGTTGTACAGCTGCCCATTCACGCGCTCGACGCGGCGGATGTAGACGTTTTGCACGATGTCACGCGTTTGGCCGTCAATGTAGATTGGGCCACGCGGGCTCTCAAA
>JANOLC010000336.1:0-2039 GCA_031419575.1 Burkholderiales bacterium
AATGCCGCTGCTGATCGTGTGAACACCCTTCCCGCTGCCAAAGGTGTTTTTCCAGCCCAAGCCCTGCTCTTCAACGCTGGCCCCCTCAGGCTCCGGCCCCACATACTGGCCCGGATTAGCAGCACCATGGCACTTGCCAAACGTGTGCCCGCCCGCAACAAGGGCCACTGTTTCTTCGTCATTCATCGCCATACGGGCAAAGGTCTCTCGGATGTCCCGCGCCGACGCAACCGGGTCGGGTTTTCCGTTCGGTCCTTCGGGGTTGACGTAGATCAGTCCCATCTGAACGGCACCGAGCGGGTTTTCAAGCACACGGTCGCCGCTGTAGCGTTGGTCACCCAGCCATTTGCCCTCTGACCCCCAGTAAATTTCCTCCTGAGGCTCCCAAATGTCCTCTCGCCCACCGGCGAAACCGAAAGTCTTGAAGCCCATGGAATCGAGGGCGACATTGCCTGTCAGCACGATCAGGTCTGCCCAAGAGATTTTGCGGCCATACTTTTGCTTGATCGGCCAAAGCAAGCGACGCGCCTTGTCCAGGCTCACGTTGTCGGGCCAGCTGTTAAGCGGCGCAAATCGTTGAGCGCCGGAGCCAGCGCCTCCACGGCCATCGCCAATGCGGTAAGTGCCTGCGCTGTGCCACGCCATGCGGATGAAAAATGGCCCGTAGTGGCCGTAATCGGCGGGCCACCAATCCTGCGAATCCGTCATCAAGGCGTGGAGATCTCTGATCACGGCATTCAGGTCAAGGCTCTTGAACTCTTCAGCGTAATTGAAAGTTTCGTCCATGGGATTGGACAGTGCCGAGTGCTGATGCAAAACCTTCACGTTAAGTTGATTGGGCCACCAGTTTGCGTTTGCCTGGGTGCCAGCCATCGTGGGTTTGCGGGAAGCGCCCTGAAACGGGCATTGAGATTCGGTTGACATGATTCAGTCCTTAGGTTGTCTGCGATTAACGATCGAGCGAAGTCTATTTTTCAGACGCCAATCAGTCCATTGAATATTATTCATTGAGCCGATAGCACAGTATCGGCCTAACTCGAGGTTGCAACGTCCCTTGGTGACACCACATAGCGCAAATGATGCCTTCGCTTACCATCTGCACCATGAAAAAACACCCCCTCACCCTCGCCGCCCTGGTCCTCTTCCTCACCGCCTGCGGCTTCGCCAGCAGCGAGGAAATCGGTGCGGTGGATACCGTCTTCAAGTTCATAGGCCCGGATCACAAAATCGTGGTGGATGCGTATGACGACCCCAAGGTGGCAGGGGTCACCTGCTATGTTTCGCGCGCCAAAACGGGCGGCATCAAGGGCGCGTTGGGGTTGGCGGAGGACAAGGCCGAGGCCTCGATTGCCTGCCGCCAGACGGGCGTGATCAGCTTTGGCGGCAAGCCGCTGGACAAGCAGGAAGAAATGTTCAGCGAACGCATTTCGCTCATTTTCAAAAAGCTGCGCGTGGTGCGCATGGTGGATGCCAAACGCAACACCCTGGTCTACCTGACCTACTCAGACCGCGTGATTGAAGGCTCGCCGCAAAACAGCGTGACCGCCGTGCCGGTGCCCGCTGGCACGCCGATTCCGGTCAGCAAGTAGAGGGGTTGTCCCTGCGGGCCGCCAGTTCGCCCAAATTGGCGGCCGCAAATTCAGCCAGGGATGAATAGCGATGCACTTTTTAAAGAAAAATTACCAAAAGCCCCCATCGATATTAAATAGTTCGCTATGGAGCATTTGAAGCGGCTCGAAGGCGAGGTGCTCAACCAGCTTGAATCGAAATCGGGCTCTGACTCCCATTTCGTGCCCCCCAACCAGTGGCAGCCCAAGCACAAAGACCTGGCCGCCTGCAAACCGTCACCAGCGAACAAACCGGCGACTATGGCGATATCTCCGAAGCCGAATTTGCCGCCTGGCTACGCGCACACGTCGTTGCACGCCTCGGTGCCGCCCCTCACCCCCTCAATGCACCACCCGCTCAAAGCTGAACTGCCCCGGTGAATGGATCGGGTCCACATCGACCGGGATGATGCTCTTGGGCAAAAACTTGCC
>JANOLC010000337.1:0-3348 GCA_031419575.1 Burkholderiales bacterium
GGCGGAGCAGCCATTGGCACCGTTGCTGGAGGGGTCACCGTCGGTGATATGACCGGAGCAGTTAAAGGCACCACTGGCGCGACCGGTGCTACAACCGGTGCCGCCGCCTTCTGCTCGACTTTCACAGGTGCGACCGGGTTCATATCTTTGACCGGTGCGCCACCATGAATCTGCATCATCACCGGCACGATCAGCAGCGCCACGATGTTGATGATCTTGATCAGTGGGTTCACCGCAGGGCCCGCGGTGTCTTTGTAGGGGTCGCCTACGGTGTCACCGGTTACAGCGGCTTTGTGGGTGTCAGACCCTTTGCCACCGTGGTGGCCGTCTTCGATGTATTTCTTGGCGTTGTCCCACGCACCGCCACCGGTACACATCGAGATGGCCACAAACAATCCGGTCACGATGGTACCCATCAACAAGCCGCCCAAAGCGGCAGGCCCCAGCACCAGGCCGACCAGAATCGGCACCACCACGGGCAAGAGTGACGGAATCATCATCTCTTTGATGGCTGCCGTGGTCAGCATGTCAACTGCCGCGCTGTAGTCAGGCTTGCGCTTGCCCGCCATGATGGCACCGTCGGCGAACTGGCGACGCACCTCTACCACCACGGAGCCTGCGGCGCGGCCCACGGCTTCCATCGCCATGGCACCAAACAAGTAAGGAATCATGCCGCCGATGAACAGGCCAATGATGACCATCGGGTTGCTCAAGTCAAAGCTGATGGTGCCACCCAGTGCTTCCAGTTTGTGGGTGTAGTCGGCAAAAAGAACCAATGCGGCCAAGCCAGCAGAGCCAATGGCGTAACCCTTGGTGACGGCCTTGGTGGTGTTGCCCACAGCATCCAGCGGGTCGGTCACATCGCGCACGCTTTTTGGCAGCTCCGCCATTTCAGCAATACCACCGGCGTTGTCGGTGATGGGGCCGTAAGCGTCAAGAGCCACCACGATACCGGCCATACTGAGCATGGAGGTCGCAGCAATCGCGATGCCGTAAAGGCCAGCCAGTGCATAGGCCACATATATAGCGATACACACAAACATTACCGGCCAGGCCGTAGAGCGCATCGACACACCCAAGCCAGCAATGATGTTGGTGCCGTGCCCGGTGGTGGACGCTTGGGCAATGTGCTTGACGGGCGCGTATTGCGTGCCGGTGTAGTACTCGGTCACCCATACGAGGGCGGCGGTTAGCACCAGGCCAACCGCGCAAGCACCAAAGAGTGCCATCTGCGTGCCAGCGGCCTTAATGGCGTTGTCAGGCATCAGCCAGGTAGTGACGAAATAAAACGCGATCAAAGACAGTACGCCAGCGACGGCCAAGCCCTTGTACAGAGCCGGCATGACATTCTTCATACCTGGCGATGCCTTGACGAAGAAGCAGCCAATGATGGACGCCACGATGGACACACCGCCCAGAGCCAGCGGGTACACCACCGCAGCGGTACCGGCACCGGTGACCATCAAGGCACCTAGAACCATGGTGGCAATCAGCGTTACGGCATACGTCTCAAACAAGTCGGCGGCCATACCCGCGCAGTCACCCACGTTGTCGCCCACGTTGTCGGCAATGACAGCGGGGTTGCGCGGGTCATCTTCTGGAATGCCAGCCTCAACTTTGCCCACCAGGTCGGCACCCACGTCGGCGCCCTTGGTGAAAATGCCACCACCCAAACGGGCGAAGATGGAAATCAGCGATGAGCCAAAGGCAAAACCAATTAACGGGTCCAGCAACTTGGCGAGGCTTTTGTCCGGCGTCAGGTTGCCGTTACCGACCAAAAACCAGTAAAACCCCGTTACACCCAGAAGGCCTAATCCCACCACCAGCATGCCGGTGATGGCACCACCCCGAAACGCCACATCCAGCGCAGGGCCAATGCCCTTTGTCGCAGCCTGTGCCGTGCGCACATTGGCCCGTACCGACACATTCATGCCGATGAAGCCGCAGGCCCCCGATAAGACCGCACCAATGATGAAGCCCAAGGCAGAGAGCTGCCCCAAAAAGAAAAATATCAATACCGCCAGCACCACCCCCACCATGGTGATGGTTTTGTATTGCCTGGCCAGGTAGGCGGCGGCACCGGTTTGAATGGCGGCCGCAATTTCTTGCATTCGCGCGTTACCGGCATCCTGTGAAAGGATCCAGCTGCGTGCCCAAAAACCGTATCCCACGGCAATGAGCCCGCAAATAAGCGCCAAGATAAGCGCTGAGTTGCCTGTCATAAAAATCTCCTGTCGTTGTTTCGCTAGGGAGGGGCACCACGCTAGCGGAGCCCCGCTGCGTTGCTTCCTCGTAGCTCCACTCAAACGAAGGTGATTGAGAGACGATTGGCCAACGCAATGACTGTACCGTCAAAAACTGGGTTTCCTGACGATCGAAAGATTCAAGCAAGTAAAATCAGGGTTTATCCCGATGGTTTCAGGGACTAAAAAGGGCGCTCAGAGCGCCTTTTTTTATGTCTGTTTCAAGAGCAGTGGGCCAAGAATTGGGCGGTTTCCGTAGACCCTTGGATGCTCGGGGTTTGTGACGCGGTAAATTGCCAGTTTCACTACATCATGGCTAACGCCATGATGCCGGGCAATTGCGGCCTTCGTTTGCCCCGTTGTCCAGCGTTCGAAGCAGTCTAGTTCTTGATCAGGTTTTAGGACTTTTGGCCGACCCGGCCAACGTCCTTTTTTTATGGCTGCAAGTTGTCCGGCTATGGAGCGTTCACGGATTAGAGAGCGTTCAAATTCGGCGACACTTCCCAAGATGTTGAGCATCAGTTTTCCGGCAGGTGTAACGGTGTCGATTGGTTCGGTTAGGCTTCTAAATCCACAACCCGCCTCACTTATTTGCTCTAATATTGATAGCAAGTCTTTTAATGATCTTGCTAGACGGTCAAGTTTGTAAACGATCAACAGATCGTCATGCTTCAATATTAATAGCAGTTTTTTCAGTTCGATTCTTGCACCGATTGAGCTTGCTTTTTCTTGATAAATTTTCTCCACGCCAGCCCGGTTCAATGCATCAATTTGCATGGTGGTTTCTTGGTCTGTTGTTGAAACTCTCGCGTAACCGTAAATCATTGTTTTAACCCCCTTTTTTGAGGCCAAAGGGTAAGGGAGCCATGCAGGATTAAAGCGTTGAAAAGCGGAATACTAGGAGGGGTTTAGCCAGCATAGAACCGGGTCATTGAGCTTTCAACGGTTGACCATGGGGTGACCCCATACCCCCTAGCATCCTGACCCCGGTTTACGCTAATCGCTAACCGGGTTCAGTGAAGTCAGTTGTTGCCCAGTAAAGCCATCGGGGGCGGCTTGGTTTTCAGCATGGTAGCCAGTATTTCGGCATCACCTGGCCGGGTCA
>JANOLC010000338.1:0-4865 GCA_031419575.1 Burkholderiales bacterium
AGCTTGTTGTAACGGGGCGTGCAGGCTGGACGGTACCACCCAGGCCGAGCCATGCTTGATCCTGCCGTCCTCATAAACCTGCGACAACGCCACAAAGCCCAGCGCTGCATTGCCGGTGGACACGAAGCTGAAGGTCTGGCCAATGCTCTCGCCTTGCACGAATTTGGGCGCCAGCGCGGTCAGCAAGCCCAGGTTTTGGAGCGTTTCCACAGCCGCTGCCCCGTAGGGTGCCAGCTTGGGCGAGGCCAGCGCGATGTGGGTGAAGTTCCCGGTCTTCAAGATTTCGCCCCGGGTGTCCACAAAATGGGCCTTGGCCGACCACAAGGCGAGGCGGCCCGTGGCGTAAGTAAAGCGAGTGCCCGCTACGGCGTCGCCCTCTTTCTCCAGCCGCGCGGGGGTTTCATCATCGGCAGACAGAAACACATCGTACGGCGCACCGCTCTTGATCTGTGCATAAAACTTGCCTGTGGCACCCAGTGTGATGGTGGCCTTGTGCCCTGTGTCTTTTTCAAACCCAACGACGATGGTCTTTATGGGCGCGCTGAAATTGGCCGCCACCGCGAGGTGAACTTCGCCCGCGTGCAATACCGCAGGCAACATCAGCAGGAATGCTGTGAGCACCGCGCCCAATACCCGGTGAAAGCGTTTCGTCACCACGGAATACAAGAGGCGGGTTCGTTGAATGGTAATGTTCATGCTGAAGAACTACGCCATTCAAAAAGAATAGCAAAGTATTCAATATTAACGGGGACTAAAGGCTCTTTTTAGCCCCAAGTTTGCGGTAAACCGTCGCCCGGCTGATGCCCAGCTCTTTGGCGGCCTGCATCACATTGCCCCTGGCCTGCATCACTGCTTTGTGGATCAAGGCGGTTTCCACATCCTTGAGCGAATGGTGCTCACCAACGCTGGCGGGGTGGGGTGCGGCTGCATTTTGTGCGGCCTGCCGGCGGCTTTGCGAGATCGCCTGCAAGCGCAGGCCAGACCACAGCGGCACGTCCAGCGGTGCGGGCTGGCCATAGGCGTCGCGTCCGGCGGCATCAAAAAACATTTGGTAGGGCATGGCAAACAAATCGCTACTGTGCAGGGGCCCGGCGCCGGGGGCGGCGCTTTGCATGTCCAACTGGGTGAGCATTTGCCGGGCGGTCTGGTTGGCTCCGGTCACATAGCCGTCACCATCCAGGCAAATCAGGCCATCCGTCTCGTCGCCCAGCACCCGGCCGGGCCAGTTCAGGCGAATCAGCAGGCTGTGCACCCGGCCCAGCGTCAGCGCGTTCTCAATGCTGCGGGCTGATTGGGCCACCAGGTGCTGCAACTCGGGGCGCTCGTCCACGTCAATGCCCGTCAAGTCCAGCATGCCCACGCAGTCGCCGTCCGGCCCAAAAAGCGGTGCACCGGCACAGCTGTAGCAGCTGTTGTCGTCAAAGAAATGCTCGCCCCGATGCAGCCACACCGGGTGCAGCTCAGTCAGCGCCGCCCCAATGGCCGTGGTGCCCACATTGCGCTCAGACAAGTCCACCCCCACGCGGGCAATCGCCTGGGCGCGGGCATCGCTGCGGTCCACCGGGCCGCTCACGTCCACCACAATGCCCTGTGCGTTGGTCAGGATGGCAAAGTAGCGCGTGCTGGCAATAGCGCGCCCCAGCTTGGCCAACGCAGGCCGGGCGGCAGACAACAGCGTGTGGTTGGCCTCTTCAATACGGCGCAACGCTTGGGCGGGGATCACGTCAAAACTGACCGACTGATGGGGTTGCTGACCGGCGCTCAGACAGCGCTGCCAAGAGCGGGTAATCCAGTTCTGCTCGTCGCTCAAACGCGGCCCGCCATCCAGCAACGCAGTGCGCGATCGGGCAATGCTGCTAAGGCGCAATTCAGTGGTTGGGGTCAGGTGGGTGAGCATGTGCACGTGCAGTGTTTCATTTTGAGAATTTAACAGACACCGGCTGACAGAATGACCCCACCCTAGGGTTTAGCCTAGCTGAGCGCATCGAGTGCGCTTCAATAATTCATTCGCCTTAATGCCAATCAACCCCACCGATGGAGACAAGTCCTATGCAGGTCCAGTTAACAGTCAATGGCAAATCAACCCGCCTTGACCTCGCCCCCAACACGCTGCTGGTGCAAGCCCTGCGTGAAAATCTCCATTTGACCGGCACTCACGTGGGTTGCGACACCGCCCAGTGCGGCGCCTGCACCGTCATCATGAACGGGCGCGCCATCAAGTCGTGCAACGTGCTGGCCGCGCAGGTCAGCGGTGCCGAGATCACCACCATTGAAGGTCTGGCCAAGCCCGACGGCACCATGCACCCTATGCAGGTGGCTTTCAAAGAGTGTCATGGCCTGCAATGCGGCTTCTGCACCACCGGCATGGTGATGAGTTCGGTTGATTTGTGCACGCACCACCCCAAAGCGACTGAAGGTGAAATTCGTGAGCTGCTGGAGGGCAACCTGTGCCGCTGCACCGGCTACCAAAACATTGTCAAAGCCGTCCAGCTCGGTGCTGTCGGCATGGCTGCCTGAACCTACGAACTAACCCAATAATTAAAGAAGGAGCATCACCATGGGCGCACCTGATTTTGCAAAACTGCCACACATTGGCGAGGCCATTCGCCGCAAGGAAGACTACCGCTTCCTGACCGGTGCTGGCAACTACACCGACGACATCACACAGGCCAACCAGACCTACGCCGTGTTTGTGCGCAGCCCGCACGCCCACGCTTCTATTACCAGCATTGATTTGGCCGCCGCCAAAGCCATGCCGGGCGTGGTCGAAATCTTTACTGGCAAAGACATTGACGGAAAGATGGGCGGCTTGCCCTGCGGCTGGCTCATCACCAGCACCGACGGCACCCCCATGAAGGAGCCACCGCACCCCATCCTGGCGATTGGCAAAGCCCGTTATGTGGGCGATCAGGTGGCCATGGTGATTGCCGAAACGCTGGACCAGGCCAAAAACGCGGCTGAAGCCGTGGTGGTGGACTACGACGTGCACACTGCCGTGGTCGATGTGCGCGATGCCGCCAAAGGCGCTGCGCTGCACGAGGCTGCGCCCGACAACCATTGCTACAAATGGGCGATTGGCGACAAGGGCGGGGTGGACGCCGCCTTTGCCAACGCCGCTCACGTCACCAAGATCGATTTGACCAACAACCGCCTGGTGCCCAACGCCATGGAGCCCCGTGCTGCCATTGGCATGTACAGCCGCGCCACTGAGGAATACACGCTGTATGTGTCCAACCAGAACCCGCACGTTGAGCGCCTGCTGATGACCGCTTTTGTGCTGGGCTTGCCCGAGCACAAGGTGCGCGTGATTGCGCCGGATGTAGGTGGTGGTTTTGGCTCCAAAATCTTCTTGTACGCCGAAGACGTGGCGCTGACCTGGGCGGCCAAGCAAGTCAACCGCAGCATCAAGTGGACGTGTGAGCGTACCGAGTCGTTCCTGACCGATGCCCACGGCCGTGACCACGTGAGCCACGCTGAAATGGCGATGGACAAAGACGGCAAATTCCTGGCCATGCGGGTGCACACCGATGCCAACATGGGCGCGTATTTGTCCACCTTTGCCTCGGCCGTACCGACCATTTTGTATGCCACGCTGCTGGCGGGCCAGTACACCTGCCCGCAGATTTATGTGGAGGTCGATGCCTGGTTCACCAACACTGCGCCCGTCGATGCCTACCGTGGCGCAGGCCGTCCGGAAGCCACTTATTTGTTGGAGCGACTGGTGAGCCGTTGCGGCTGGGAACTGGGGTTGGCGCAGGACGAAATCCGCAAGCGCAACTTCATCAACAGCTGGCCCTACCAAACCCCGGTGGCCCTGCAATACGACGTGGGCGACTACCTGGGCTGCATGACCAAGGCGCAAGACATGGCCGACGTCGCTGGGTTTGAAGCCCGCAAAACCGCCAGCGCTGCCAAGGGCTTGCTGCGCGGCGTGGGTTACTCCAGCTACATCGAAGCCTGCGGCATAGCACCCTCGAACATCGCCGGTGCACTGGGTGCCCGGGCCGGTTTGTTTGAATGCGGCGAAGTGCGGGTGCACCCCACCGGCAGCGTGACGGTGTTCACCGGCTCCCACAGCCACGGGCAGGGCCACGAGACCACCTTTGCACAAGTGGTGGCAGCGCGTCTGGGCATTGCGGTTGACTCTGTGGATGTGGTGCACGGCGACACCGGGCGTGTGCCGTTTGGCATGGGCACCTATGGTTCACGCTCCATCAGCGTGGGTGGCGCTGCCATCATGAAGGCGCTCGACAAAATCGAGACCAAGGCCAAGAAAATTGCCGCGCACTTGATGGAGGCCAGTGATGCCGATGTCGAATTCAGCAACGGTGAGTTCACTGTCAAAGGCACCGATAAAAAGGTGACTTTTGGCCAGGTGGCGCTCACGGCTTATGTGCCGCACAACTACCCGCTGGACAAGCTGGAGCCAGGCTTGAACGAGACCGCGTTTTACGACCCGACCAACTTCACCTTCCCCGCAGGCACCTACATCTGCGAGGTGGAAGTGGACCCCGCCACCGGCACCGTGCGCGTGGACAAGTTCACGGCGGTGGACGACTTTGGCACCATCATCAACCCGATGATTGTTGAAGGCCAGGTACACGGCGGGCTGGTGCAAGGCATTGGCCAGGCGTTGATGGAAAACTGCGTGTACGACCGCGAAACCGGCCAGTTGCTCACCGGCAGTTTCATGGACTACGCCATGCCGCGCGCCGATGATTTCCCGCAGTTTGCCATCGGCACCATTTGCACGCCATGCACCCACAACCCGCTGGGCACCAAGGGCTGCGGCGAGGCCGGTGCGATTGGCTCGCCCCCGGCAGTGATCAACGCCGTGCTGGACGCGCTCAAAGGTGTCGGCGTGA
>JANOLC010000339.1:0-7847 GCA_031419575.1 Burkholderiales bacterium
CGTTTTTGCGTAGCCTCAGCCGCTAACGCCAAAACCAAGGTCGACTGCGCTCCCTTCGACCCACACGGCCTGAAGTTGCAAGGTGGTGTCGAGCACCACCATGTCGGCCCAGGCCCCGGGCACGAGCCGGCCGCGGTCGGACAGGCCCAGATGCTCGGCAGCGAGGGTGGCGGTGCGCTGCGAGGCTTCGGTCAAAGACAGCCCGAGCGAGACCAGGTTGCGCAGCGCCTGGTCCATCGTCAGTGTGCTGCCGGCCAGCGTGCCATCGGCCAAACGTACGCCGCCCAGGCACTTCGTGACGGTGTGGCGGCCGAGCGCGTAGTCGCCGTCGGGCATACCCGTGGCGGCGGTGGAGTCTGTGACGCAGTACAGGCCGGGAATGGCGCGCAACGCCACCCGGATGGCCCCCGCGTGCACGTGCAGCAGATCGGGAATGATCTCGGCGCGGTCGGCGTGGGCCAATGCCGCGCCGGCCATGCCGGGCTCGCGGTGGTGCAGGCCGGTCATGGCGTTGAAGAGGTGGGTGAAACCGCTGGCACCGGCCTGCAGGGCGGCCACGCCGTCTTCGTAACTGCCGGCGGAATGGCCGATTTGCACCACGAAGCCGCGTTCGCGCAAAGCCACGATCAAGGCCAGGTGGCCGGGCATCTCGGGCGCGATGGTCAGCAGCCGTATCGGCGCGATGGCGCTGAAGTCCAGCACTTCTTGCAAGCTGGCCCGGCTGGCAAAGTCGGGTTGGGCGCCCAGCTTGCCAGGGTTGAGGTAGGGCCCTTCCAGGTGCACACCCAACACCCGCGCCGAGCCAGGCGGCCGCGCACTGCACAGCGGCGCCAGCGCCTGCAGTGCGGCCTCGATTTCTTCGCGCGGCGCCGTCATGGTGGTGGCCAGGAGCGCGGTGGTGCCGTGCTGCGCGTGGGTGCGGCCAATGGTGGCAAGCGCGGCACCGCCGGCCATGGTGTCAACACCGCCGCCGCCATGCACATGCAGGTCGATGAAACCCGGCAGCACCCAGGGCCCTTCACCCGTGGGCTCGCCGCCAGGCTGCCCGGCTGGGGCGTCGGGCAAGGGCTTGCCGTGGATGGCGACGATACGGCCCTGGGCATGTTCGACATGGCCCTGCACGAACCCTTGGGGCGTGAGCACACGGCCGTACAGGTGCTGGGTGCCGGCCTGGGACGGTGCGGACGGGCCGCGCTGCGCCAGTACGTGTGGGAACGATGACGCAGCGGTGTCAGGCACAGGTTTCATGGCGCAGCAGCAAGGGATTGAGCAGGGCCGATGTTGCGCCCTTCGGCGTCGAAGACATGCAGCCTGCCGGCCTTGGCTTGCAGGCGCCGCCGATCACCCGGCTGCCAGGGCGCGGCCTCGCGTGACTCGGCGCACAGGCGGCTGCCGTCGGGCAATGTGCCATGTACAAAGCTGCTGGGGCCCAGCCGCTCAAGCTGTTCGACCCGCAGCTGCAGCGGCCCGTCTGCCACCACGTCCAGGTGTTCGGGGCGAATGCCCAGCGTGACACCAGGCGGGCCGCCCAAGTCGGGATTGGGTGCGTTTTTTAGCAAATTCATGGGCGGAGACCCCATAAAGCTGGCGACAAACGTGGTGGCAGGGCGCGAATAGACCTCTTCGGGCGTGCCAAATTGTTCAACCTGCCCGCCGTTCATCACCAGCATGCGCTGGGCGAGCGTCATGGCTTCAACCTGGTCGTGCGTCACGAAGAGCGAGGTGATGCCCAACTCGCGGTGAAGTTTTTGAATTTCAAGCCGGGTCTGGGCGCGCAGCTTGGCATCCAGATTGCTCAAGGGCTCGTCAAACAAAAACACTTGGGGCTGGCGCACGATGGCGCGGCCCATGGCCACACGCTGACGCTGCCCGCCGGACAGCTCGCGTGGCTTGCGGGCGAGCAGGGCACCCAGCTCCAAAATTTTGGCGGCCTTGTCCACGCGGGTTTTAATCTCGTCCACCGGCACTTTGGCAATTTTCAGGCCGTAAGCCATGTTCTCAAACACACTCATGTGCGGATACAGCGCATAGTTTTGAAACACCATGGCGATGTCCCGCTCGGACGGCTCCAGATCATTGACCACGCGCCCACCGATGGAAATATCGCCGCCGGAGACTTCCTCCAGCCCTGCCACCATGCGCAACAGCGTGGACTTGCCGCAGCCTGATGGGCCGACGATGACAATGAATTCGCCATCCGCAATTTGTGCGCTGACCCCGTGGATGACCTGATTGGCCGACGGGCCCTTGCCGTACTGCTTGACGACGTTTTTAAGCGTGATTGAGGCCATTATTTTTCTTACTTTTCAGTGTCAACCAAACCTTTGACGAACCATTTCTGCATCAGCATGACCACCGCAGCCGGCGGCAGCATGGCCAGCACAGCCGTGGCCATGACGATATTCCATTCGGTTTGCGCATCACCGCCAGAGATCATTTGTTTAATGCCAATCACGACCGGGTACATGCGCTCTTCTGTGGTCACCAGGAGCGGCCACAGGTACTGGTTCCAGCCATAGATGAACTGAATCACAAATAACGCGGCCATGCTGGTTTTGGAAAGCGGCACCAGTACGTCCCAAAAGAACCGCATCGGCCCGGCACCGTCCATACGCGAGGCTTCGGTCAATTCGTCGGGCACCGTCAGAAAAAACTGGCGGAATAAAAACGTGGCAGTGGCGGAGGCGATCAGCGGCACGGTCAACCCGGCGTAGGTGTTGAGCATTCCCAAGTCAGCGACCACCTTGTAAGTGGGGCCAATGCGCACTTCAACGGGCAACATCAGCGTGATAAAAATTGCCCAGAAAAACACCATGCGAAACGGAAAACGAAAGTAAACAATCGCAAACGCCGAGAGCAGCGAAATGGCAATCTTGCCAAAGGCAATCACCAGCGCCGTGATCAGGCTCACCAGCATCATGCGCCCCACCGCTGCATGGCTGCCTGAGCCGGTACGGCCTCCAAACAGCGCAATGGTGTAGTTGTCCCACATGTGCGAACCCGGCCACAAGGGCATGGGCACCTGAACCACTTCCTCCATGGTGTGGGTGGAGGCAATGAACGTGATGTAGACCGGAAACGCCACAATGAGAACGCCCAAAATCATCACCGCATGGGCCAGAATGCCCAGGGTTAATCGACGTTCCACCATCAGTAGTTCACCTTCTTTTCCACGTAACGGAACTGGAATACGGTAAGCGCCACGACGATGACCATTAGCACCACAGACTGCGCGGCTGAGCCACCCATGTCCAGTGCCTTGAAGCCGTCAAAGTAGACCTTGTAAACCAGAATAGCGGTGTCTTTGCCGGGCCCGCCTTTGGTGGCGGCATCCACAATGGCAAAGGTGTCAAAAAACGCATAAACCACGTTGATGACCAGCAGGAAAAACGTGGTGGGCGATAGCAGCGGGAACTGAATCGTCCAGAAGCGGTGCCAGGGTTTGGCGCCATCTATGGCGGCGGCTTCAATCAGCGATTTGGGAATACTTTGCAAACCCGCCAAAAAAAACAAAAAATTGTACGAAATCTGCTTCCACACCGAGGCCATCACGATCAAGGCCATGGCGTGGTTGCCGTTGAGCAATGAATCCCATTTGAAACCGATTTTGAGCAGCGCGTAGGGCAAGACGCCAATGCTGGGGGAAAACAAAAACAGCCATACCACGCCAGCGACTGCGGGTGCCACGGCGTAGGGCCAGATCAAAAGGGTGCGGTAAAACATTGAGCCGCGCCCAATGCGATCCGCAAACACCGCCAAAATCAACGACAGACCAATCCCCAGCCCTGCCACCAGCACCGAGAACACGGCGGTAGTTTTAAACGAAGCCAGGTAAGTTTCGTCATTCCAGAGGTTGCGAAAATTCTCCAGACCCACCCACTCGACCGAAGTGCCAAAGGCATCCGACTGTTGTAGCGACTGCAGTAGCGCCTGAACAGCAGGCCAGAAGAAAAATACGGTAATCACGATCACCTGGGGTGTCAACAACACCCAGGGCAACCATGACGATCGGAATACAACCCGCTTTTCAGCAGCCAAAGCGCATTAACCCTTGTTGGCCTTTTGGAAACGCTCCAGCAGCTCATCACCACGCTTGACGATGGAGTCCAGCGCTTCTTTGGCGGTTTTCTTGCCGCCCCAGACTTGTTCGAGCTCTTCGTCTTCAATGGTGCGAATCTGAACATAGTTACCCAGGCGAATGCCGCGTGACTTGTCAGTGGTCTTGCGAATCATCTGGGTGGGGGCTACGTCGGTGCCTGGGTTTTCTTTGTAGAAACCTGATTTTTCGGTCAGGTCAAACGCGGCCAGGGTGATGGGCAAATAACCGGTGCGCTTGTGGCTGGCGGCTTGCACTTCGGGGCTGGACACATAGGTGAAGAACTCCGCCACACCCTTGTATTCGTCAGCCTTTTTACCGGCCATCACCCACAAGCTCGCACCACCAATAACGGTGTTTTGCGGCGCACCGGGTACGTCTGGGTAGTAAGGCAGGGGCGACAGGCCAAACGCAAATTTGGCGTTTTTCTTGACGTTGCCATAGAAGCCGCTTGAGGTGGTCATCATGGCGCATTCGCCCGAGATAAAGCTGGCCTCGGGCACGTTGGCGCGGCCTTTGTACACAAACAGGCCTTGTTTTGCCATGTTGGACAAGTTCTCGATGTGGCGCACATGCAACGGCGAATTGATCTTCATGCGGGCGTCCAGGCCGTTCATGCCGTTGCCTTTGGTGGCAAATTCAACGTTGTGCCAGGCGGAGAAACTCTCCAACTGGGTCCAACCTTGCCAGGCGATGCTCAACGGACACTTGTGGCCGTTGGCTTTGAGCTTGGCGGCTGCCAGGGCTACTTCAGGCCAGCTGGCCGGGGCTTTGGTGGTGTCAATGCCAGCCGCCTTGAAGGCGTCTTTGTTGAAGTAAAAAACGGTGGTCGAGCTGTTGAACGGGAAACTCAGCATTTGGCCGTTAGGTGCGGTGTAGTAGCCGGCCACCGCAGGGATGTAGCCCGCAGGGTTGAATTTTTGACCGGCATCTGTCATGATTTTGCCGACGGGAACAATCGCGTTTTTGCTGGCCATCATGGTGGCGGTACCCACTTCAAACACCTGCAAAATGTGGGGTGCGTTGCCGGCGCGGAAAGCTGCAATCGCGGCCGTCATGGACTCGTCATAAGAGCCCTTGAAGGTTGGCACAATTTTGTAGTTCTTCTGCTGGGCGTTGAAGTCTTTGGCCAGGTCATTGACCCATTCGCCGTTGACGGCGGTCATGGAATGCCACCATTGCACTTCAACCTGGGCTTGTGCCGGGGCGATGTGCAAGGCTAAAACAGTGGCTAGCGCGGTAGCAGCGAATTTAAAGGTCATAGAAGCTCCTGGTTCAAAGACGGCGAGGTTAGCAAGCCGATGTGTCAAAAACGTGTCATTTTTATTAAACACGGCTTTTGCTGACTTGGGAACCGGAGTTTCCATTAGTGGCGGACCGACACTGCTTGACATGACCTTGCTGAAACCCCTAAGTGTTGCGCTGCGGTAAAATTTGCGACTCATTCGGGTGCCTTTGCGCCTAAAAAACCACTGATGAACGCACCGCTCCAACCCACTGAATTCAATCACTTGGCCCAAGCTGCTGATGGGGCCGACCCAGCACATGCGTCGCATGACCGCATCCGCGAAATCCCGTACAACTACACCTCGTTTTCTGATCGCGAGATTGTGATCCGCGTTTTAGGCGAACCGGTTTGGGACATGGTCTTGCAACTGCGGGGCGAGCGCCGCACGGGCCGCTCGGCCCGCATGTTGTACGAGGTGCTGGGCGACATCTGGGTGGTGCAGCGCAACCCCTATTTGCAGGACGACCTGCTGGACAACCCCAAGCGGCGCGTGTTGCTGGTCGATGCCCTGAAGCACCGTCTGGGCGAGGTGCAAAAGCGCCGTACGCCCGAACTGGACCCGGTGCGCGACGTGTTGGTGGGTCATCTGCTGGATGCGGCCAACAAAGCCGTGCTGGCGTTTGATGCCACCTTCATCAGCATTGCCAACCTGCGTCGCAAAACACAGCGCCTGCTGAACAAATTGACTGCCAAAGACAACGTGAAGTTTGATGGTCTGAGCCGCGTGTCGCACGTGACGGATGCCACCGACTGGCGCGTGGAATACCCCTTTGTGGTGCTGACGCCCGATACCGAAGTCGAGATGGCGGGCCTGGTCAAAGGTTGCATTGAATTGGGGCTGACCATCATTCCGCGTGGCGGCGGTACGGGTTACACGGGTGGCGCGATTCCGCTGACCTGGAAAAGCGCGGTCATCAATACCGAAAAATTGGAGGCTATGACCGAAGTCGAGATGATGACCTTGCCGGGCATGGACCGGCAAGTCGCCACCGTCTGGACCGAGGCCGGCGTGGTGACCCAACGTGTGGCCGATGCGGCAGAGCGCGGGGGGTTTGTGTTTGCGGTGGACCCCACGTCCGCCGAAGCGTCGTGCGTGGGCGGCAATGTGGCCATGAACGCGGGTGGCAAAAAGGCTGTGTTGTGGGGCACGGCGCTGGATAATTTGGCGTCGTGGCGCATGGTGACACCGCAGGCGACCTGGCTGGAAGTGACCCGGCTGAACCACAACATGGGCAAGATCCACGATGCGGAACTGGCCAGCTTTGATCTGAAGTATTTCAAGGCCGACGGCAAGACGCTGGAGCGTACCGAGCGGCTGGACATCCCCGGTAAATCCTTCCGCAAAGAAGGTCTGGGCAAGGATGTGACCGACAAATTTTTGAGCGGCTTGCCCGGCATTCAAAAAGAAGGCTGCGATGGCCTGATCACCAGCTGCCGCTGGGTGGTGCATCGCATGCCCAAGCACGTGCGCACAGTTTGCCTGGAGTTCTTTGGCAATGCCAAGGACGCCGTGCCCAGCATCGTGGAAATCAAGGACTTCATGTTTGCCGAGCAAAAGCGCACGGGGGTGGTGCTGGCCGGCCTGGAGCACTTGGATGACCGCTACTTGAAGGCAGTCGGTTATTCGACCAAGTCCAAGCGCGCCGTGTCTACCGGATCGGGCCTGCCCAAAATGGCGCTGTTTGGCGACATTGCCGGTGACGACGCTGACGCCGTGGCACGTGCCACGTCCGAAGTGGTTCGCATTGCCAATTCACGCAATGGCGAGGGCTTTATCGCCATCAGCCCTGAAGCGCGCAAAAAGTTCTGGCTGGACCGCAAACGCACCGCCGCCATCAGCAAACACACCAACGCGTTCAAGATCAACGAAGACGTGGTGATTCCCCTGCCGCGCATGGCCGAGTACACCGATGGCATTGAGCGCATCAACGTCGAGCTGAGCCTGCGCAACAAGCTCAAGCTGTGCCGTGAGCTGGAGGCGCTTTTTCTGCGTGACCACTTGCCACTGGGCAAACACGACGACGTGAACGAAATGGCCACGCCCGACCTGCTGGAAGACCGGGTCGCCCAGGCCGTGGCGTTAATTGCGGAAGTCAAAACCCTGTGGCAGAGCTGGCTGGACAATGTTGAAACCTTGTTCCCCCAATTGCAGGACCACACGCTGCGCGCCAGCTGGAAAACCCAGATTCGCGCACGCTTGCAAGGCATCTTTAGCGGCGTGGCGTTTGAGCCCATCCTCAATGAATGCAATGCCGTGCATCAGCGGGTGCTTAAAGGCAGGGTTTGGGCCGCCCTGCACATGCATGCAGGTGACGGCAATGTGCACACCAACCTGCCGGTCAACAGCGATGACTACGAGATGCTGCAGGCGGCGCACGGCGCGGTCAAACGCATCATGGCGCTGGCGCGCTCGCTGGATGGTGTGATCTCGGGCGAGCACGGCATTGGCATCACCAAATTAGA
>JANOLC010000340.1:0-2593 GCA_031419575.1 Burkholderiales bacterium
ATTTGATGCCTGTTGCTAATGTTCAAACACTTTCCCCGCCCGGCATGTGAGTAGTACCATATGCCCCATGACGCTCAAAGAATCCAACCCCTACCTGCGCAGCCGCACCGAGGCTACACGCAAGGCTGCGCTTAGGATTTCTGCCAAAACGTCATCTGCGGTAGAAGGCATACGTGCCCCATTCGCTGCAAGTGCCAAATCCAACGCACCTGCCACGCAGGAAAGCTTTACGGCGTATTGGCAGCAGCGCGCTGTTTTGAGCGCTCGATAATTTTTTCGAACACGGCCGCCAAAGGCCGGTAGTCCCGCCCCATTGCGGAGTGGATTCCACCAATGTAGATGCGCCGCCCTCGCCCCAGCATGGGGCTGAAGTCCAGCGGCGGCAGGCCAGCCTGCAAGGCCATCAACAAAGCCAGCAAACGCGCCAGACGCCCATTGCCTTCTCGAAATGGATGCACCAGTATCAGCTCGGCATGCACTTCCGCCAAGGCCAGCGCCAGCGCAGCGTCGCCTACAGGGCGGCACGGCGTGTGCTTCTTGAGCGCGCCCCGTTCCAGCTCCGCCATCAGCCCCTGAATGAGACCCGCATGCGCAAACTGAAAACCGCCTTTGCCAATGTCCACCGACCGGTATTCGCCAGCCCATGGGTAGATGGGGCCAAGCCACAGGGCATGAAGATCGCAAATGTCCTGTGCGGTAAAGCGGTGGTCAGCGTCGAACCGGTCCAGAGCCAGGTCTTGCGCGATTTCCAACGCCTGCGACTCCGCCAGATTCATGTCGCGCACGCGGGTAATGCCCAGCAGGTTGCGCAGCACGCGACCGCGTGAGCTAGGTTCAAACTCGGCTTCAATTCCGGTGGCCTGATAGCGACTGGATGGCACTCTCGGCTTCACTGTCTCGCCCATCCAATTTCCCGCAGCATCAATCCAATAGCTGCGATTGAAAATTCTGCATCATCCTCCGTCACGTGTCGCGTGTTGTACTTCTCCTGTTCGTTGGGTTTGTTGCGCACATGCAAGCGGGCGAGAGCGCCCGCCACACCTCGTATTGCAGGGTGATCCTTGTCCGATAGCTTCGGCACAAGTTGGCCCAAATCGACATTGCGCAGCTTTGGATCGCCTTCTTTATCAGCAAGCCAAGAGGCGATGCACCATTGCGCTACATCCCGCGCCCGGTCGATGATTGACTCTGGCCCAGCGCGATAAGCTGCTTCGCTCAATTTTCCCAGCGTTTCAATGGTCTTTGCTTTTGCATCAACCGGGATTGCTGACTCGTTGAGTTCTGGCAAAATACCCAGGGACGAACGCGCCCTCAACGTGAGCAATGTCTCGCCTGTCACGATTCGTTCTGCATGAACGATGCGCCAGAGTGTGTACGCCTCGCTCACACCCAGCGCAATCAGAGTTGTGCTAGGGTCGAGGCCAATGTCGCCGACGAGATCGCTATCAAACGCATACACGTAAACGTCAGGCCGCCCTTGATCTGGCAATTCATGATTCGACGAAACTTTCCAGGGCTCCGGGCGAAGTGACGTAGTGCGATACAAACGCCCACGCCGTATACGCGTCACCGCATCAAAAGAATCTTCACGAAACAATAGATCAGCGTCGGCAGGACCGCGCCCGAGCCGCATCTGCCGCAATTCATCAGTGCTCGAAAGTACCGCAGCCGCAGATAGCACTGGCGTTGGCAAAAGGGCATGCCCATGGCCACTCAAGCCCTGATAAACGAGATAGTTACCTTGTCCAATACCTATCATCATGGGGAAAAAGCCTTTGAAAGCGTTGATTGCCGCAACGCATGCGCGCGCTTGAGGTTGGCATCAACCTCAGCCTCGACACTGCGAACGAGAGACAGACGGCGATCAACTTCTGCAACGATTCGCTGCTGCTCAACCAGTGGCGGCATTGGCAATGGAATTTGCTCAACCAGCCGCTTGTTTAGCGCCTGTTGGTTGTTTCCCGAGCCCTCGCTGCGCGTCTCCGTATAACGGGACATCAACCAGAAGAAAACATACTCCGCCGGGACCACCGTGTGAGACACCCAAATTGCCGCACAGTTCTGGTTGTTTGTGGCCTCGATGTCCAGAATTGCTGCCTGGCCACGCGTCTTACCCTGCCCAATCATTCCGATCATTACTGAACCAGCTGGATTGATCTGTGTGCTGCTACTGGCCAGACCTGCCTCACTGATATGTTCATCGGTGTGACGTATCCGGCCAAGCTGGACCTCTCCGGAACTTACCCATGGAATGTCTCCGCCCCAGTAGCTGGGTTCCTTTCGACTGGGCGTTGCGCCCACGGCCACACGAAAGCATTGCCCCAATGTCGTCCAGACCCACCCCGCTGGCAAGTCAGTCGTGCCAACTGTGGCACCACTCGATTCGGAGAAGGTGCCGCGCCCTTTCCACCCCTTGCGTCGCGCATCAAGAATCCGCTGCAAAAGCTGCCCGCCGGTTTCGAAGCTGCGGCCTTCGCGGCGGGCTAGTTCTGCTTCTGTGGGGACGAGGCGGCCTTCTACGGCGTCTTTGAGGACGGAGGCTTTGTAGCGTTTGAGGTTGGCCTTGACGCGCTGGAGGTTGGCGACGGCTTCG
>JANOLC010000341.1:0-10103 GCA_031419575.1 Burkholderiales bacterium
CGCCCAAGGCGTGGCCGGCCTTGGTGGCACCGTACACGCCACGGCGGACAAAGTCTGGCTCAAGGGCACTGCAGCCATTGATGCAAGCGGTACCCGTGGCGGTGGTGAAGTGCTGATTGGCGGAGGCTGGCAAGGGCATGATGAACGCATCAGCAATTCGCAGCGCACATCGGTCTCAGCCGGTGCACAAATCAAGGCCGATGCGACCGACAACGGCGATGGCGGCACGGTGGTGGTGTGGGCCGATGGTGCTACAGGGTTTGCGGGAAGTATCAGCGCCAAAGGAGGCGCCCAAGGCGGCAATGGTGGCAACGCCGAAGTGTCTGGCAAGCAGTTTCTGGATTTCAGGGGTGTTGTGAACACGACGGCTGTCAATGGCAAGACCGGCCTGCTGCTGCTGGACCCGAACTCCATCGAGATTGGCACGGTGGCCGATTTGAATGGCGACTCCGTATTGAGTGATGATGTCACCGGCACCTACACCTCAACCGGCATCAGCAAAATCACGGCAGCACAAGTGGCAAGCCTACTTGGCTCCGCCAGCCTTTCGTTGACCGCCGCCGGCAATATCGATGTCATCACGGCCATTGCATCCGCGGGCAGCGGCACCACGTTTACCCTGAATGCGGGTGTCAACATCACCATTGCCGCTCCCATCAGTTCGTCGTCCGGGCCGCTCAACATGGTGTTCACGGCGGGCAACAATTTCACCAATACGTCGGGTGCCTTGAGCGCTCAGGGTGGCACTATCAACATCACGGCGACCGGGGGCAGCTTGGCTTTGGGAAGCATGTCGTCGTCGTCGTCGACGGGCGGCACCATCACACTCACGGCGGGCAATAGCATCACAGTGGGTGGCGCTATTTCTTCGACCGGGACAACCTATGGCGCGGTCAAGATGGTCGCTGGTTCGGGTGGTATCAGCAATTTGGCAAGCGTATTGACGGCAGCGTCATTAGAGATAAGTTCTGCGGGCGCGGTGATGTTCGCGCCTGCACAGCAGATAGCGACGCTTGCGGGTACGTCGGTCGGAAATTTCGTTTTTGAAAACGGTAACTTTGCAGGACTGACCATCGGCACGGCAGGCAGCACCAGCGGGATACAGGTGACGAGTGGCGATATCACTGTTCGCCAAAACGGCAACGGCAACATTCTGGTAACCCAGGCGGTCAGTGCCCTGACCGTGAACAACGACGTTTTGCTGGGAATTGCATCTGGTACGGGGGGTATCACAACGGGGGCATCCGGTGTTTTGTCGGGCCGACATGTCCAGTTGTACACAGCAGGAGGTGGGAGCAACAACATTACCCTGAATGGCAACATCAATGCGGCAGGTACGGTAACCCTGACCAGCTCTAGCGGGATCAATCAGGCAGGTGGAGCGATTGTTGCGAACCAGTTAAACGCAACGGCCGTTGGAATCGGTTCCCAGAGTTTGACTGGTGCCAACAGTATCTCCATTGTGCGGTTGGGAAGAACGGCCACTTTCAACAACACGATAAGCAGTTACGTGCTGGGCGGGGGCGCAGTCAGCGGCAATCTGGTTGTAACGGGCACGGGTTCGGTTACTGTCGATCAGGCGCTGGATTATCAAGGTCCCGGTGGTGTTTCGATCACCAGTAACGCGGGTATTACTTTGAGTGCTGACATCAACGCGACGGGTCAGTCCGTCAACCTGACCACAGTTAGCGGCTCTATTACGCAGCCCGCAGGCAAGATCACGGCCATCAATGTTTCGGCGGCAACAGGTGCTAACGATGTATTTTTGACATCTGCCACCAATGCGGTCAACAACGTCACGTTGACGGGCCGTCACTTGACGTTTGAAGATACGGGCTTTGTGCTGGTGGGCGGTCTGACGGCCACAGGCAACATCTTTTTCCGCTCGACCGGTACGATTATTTTGCCCGGCGCCATCACCACACCTGCGCAACTGAGTCTGGTGAGCGGAGGAGCGCTGGCGACGGCAGGCAACTTGAGCGGCACAGATGTATGGTTGCAAGGCGCTACGGGTTTGAGCCTGGGGCATAACGTGACCGCCAGTGGCACCCTTTTGCTGAGTGCCATCACAAGCGGCGGTATCACTCAGACAGCAGGCAACATTCTTGCTGTAGGGGGGCAGACCACCGCAACGGCAGGTGGTAACCCTATCAATTTGAATTCTGCAGGCAATGACTTCCTGTCGCTGGGTGCCACGGGCGCGGCCATCAGTGTGGTGGATGCCAGCAGCATTGCGATGGCGGGTATTTCCGGCAATTCGTTCAACTTGACGGCGGGCGGTGCCATTACTCAAAGCAGCGGCACCATCTCTGCCGCCTCTGGAATCAGTCTGACAGGTGCCAGCATTGGTGCCAGCGGGTCTTTCTTGAGGGTTGCACCAGGGGCGGGGTTGGTTGGACTTTCCACCAACGCGGGCGGCATTTACGTTAACCAAACGGCAGGAACCCTGAATCTGGTTAACTACACGGTGAGTGCTTCGGCAACCGGGCAGACGATCAAGCTCGCGGCAACGGGTGTTGGCGCCAACCTGACAGTGGGTTTTGGCGGGTTTATGCTCAATACGTCAGATGACGTCGTCGGGCTTTATGCAACCGCGACGGGCGGTAACGTCAATGTTGGCAGCGCCATTGCAAACCAAGCCTTCTCGTCACTGGAGTTGGGCGCGCAAGGAGCCGGCGGATCGGTCAACATCACGGCACCGGTGAGTTTCACTGCGTTGGGAGGCATCGTTGTGAGCTCATACAGCGGAAACATCAACAATTCTTCAAGTTTGGTCAGTTTTGCGAAAAATTCGCTGGGTTCCTACACCCCCGCCGGGGCCATCACCTTGCTGGCCGGTGGCGATGTAATGGGCGGGGGAATCTTGATGGCCCAGGGGGGCAACGTCACCGTTCGCACCAATCAGAGTGGTGGCAGCTATTCTCCCAGCGGCAGCGGTAGTATGGTGCTGGGCAGTGTGATCAGCAAGGGCAGCGACGGAATCAACTCCACCGACGCCGTTACGGCGACGGGCAAGAGCGGTGGCAATGTGGACCTGGCCTTCGGAACCGCAGGTACGGGCACCATCACGATCGCAACCATTGACTCGCGGGGCGGTGCTGGGGCGACTCACACGAGTGCGTCTGAAGTGGGTGAGGCGGGTGGCAATGGTGGCACGGTATCCGTCGTGTCCAACAACCCGTTAATGAACCTCACAGGTATTGTGGTTAACAGCTCTGGCGGTAGCGGTGGTGTTGCTGGTATTGCCAATCGGTCGGGTGGCAGTGGTGGCAATGCCGGCGCAGTCGGTTTGTATTCTCCGGGTGGGCTTTTATTTGTTAGTGGTAGCGTGACCGCCACCGGCGGCAATGGGGGCAACGCCTTCCCTGATGTTTTAGCGGCATCTGGCGGCGCGGCTGGGGCTGCGGCATCGGTCAAATTGGTTGCTTCCAGCAACCTGGTGTTTAACGGCCCCATGGCGCTGAACAATTCGCCCGGGTCAGCGGGGCTGAGCAATACCGGCGCTGCAGGGCCAGGCGCCCCACTGGTAGAAATTGAATTGCAAGGCAATAGCATCGGGCAGGCTGCAGGGGCTGCCATCAGTGCTGGGGGGCAGATTGTGAAAGTGACGGCCGCCAATAATGTGCTGCTGACCGAAACCGGGAATTCTTTTGGGGAAATGAACGGAAACGCTGCCAGCGGCAATATTGCGATTCGGGGTTTGTCCGGTATTGGTGACCTGGGCATGACTGCTGGCGGCACCTTGTCACTGCAGGCAACATCGCCCAGCCCACTCACCATTCAGGGGCCACTCACGGCGGCAGGCACTATCAATCTGTCAGGCGATTCAGTGGCTTTGCTGATAGACCCCGTCACTAGTACGGGGGGTAACGTCAACATCAGCGCTTCCTCCGGGGGAGTTGCGATCAGTGGTGGTGCAGTCGTGAGCGGGCAGGTGATCAATCTGACTGGCAACACCACTTTGAACGATGGCACCCTGATTCCCGGCGGCATCGGTGCTATTGGCACAGTGAATGTGGTGGGAGACCTGACCATGACCGGTGGGGCGCATATGGAGTTCGATGTGGCCAGCGCCACCAGTTATGACCAGGTGAATGTGTCAGGCACGTTTTCGGCGTTAAGTGCTTTGGAGGCCTTTGTGGTCAAAGATCTTTCGGGTGGTACCGTTAGTGGTGCATTGCCAGTGTTGCAAGCCAACGCTGTGGTTGGCACACCCCGGTTGAGCGGCCCTACCGGGTGGGCGCTGGCTGCAGGTGCCAGCAGGATATTTGTGGGTATTTCGGAAAATACACAGTCGCGTGCCGAAATTTTGGCAAACAAGCGCGCGCAATTCATTGAGAGTTTTCTTGAGAAGTTTGAAGAATTCCTGGAAGCGGTTCGGGAACTGAAAAGCGACAAGAAAAAAGAGAAACAAGCCATCGTTGTAGAAGGCGAAACATGCAAACCGTAAAAAACATCATTCAGACCGTCGCGGTTCTGGCCTTGGCGGGGTTGTCAGCAGCCTCGTCTCTAGCGCAACCCGTTGGCGAGGTCGAATTTGCCCGTGGCGCGGGCTTTGCCCAAAGCGAGGGGCAGACACCCCGCACCCTGGGCAAAGGTCTGGCGTTGAAAGAGGGTGACCGGCTGACCACGTCCGACGGAGCTGCAGCCATCATCAAACTGGCGGACGGCACGCGCATGACGCTGCGGCCCAATTCCGAAATGGTGTTGGAGCAGTTCCGGTTCAAGGACAGTGCGCCTGACAACAGCATGGTGATGCAACTGCTGCGCGGTGGTTTACGCGCAGTGACCGGGTTGATTTCCAAGGGCTCGCCCGACGCAGCCCGTTTGCGTACCTCCACGGCGACGATTGGTATCCGTGGTACGGACTTTGATGCCCGCTTGTGCGTCAAGGACTGTGGTGCAGAGTCGGCCAAGGTGGCCGAAAAAGCCAATGCCAATACGGTGCAGGCCAGCGCCAAGCTGATAGGGGCGCAAGGCGAAATCAATGCGGTGGATGGTGCAGGCCAGCGCCGCCGGCTGGTGGATGGCGGCAGCGTTTACCCGGGTGAAACTGTGGAGACTGGCAACGCGGCCAAAGGCGTGCTGGCGTTTCGCGATGACAGCCGTTTGACGCTGGGTGCTACCACGCGTTTTCGGGTGGATAACTTTGTGTTTGACGACAAGAACCCGTCGGAAGGGCGGTTTTTGGTGTCGTTGCTGCGTGGCTCGGTGCGGGCACTCACGGGCTTGATCGGAAAGGCCAACAATCGCAATGTGGGCTTCACCACTGCCACTGCCACCATTGGCATTCGGGGAACCGGGCTTGACTTGGATTGCGGCAGCGACGGGTCGTGCAGCTTTTTCACCTGGCTGGGCACCATTGAGGTCACGCCCACGGGCCAGACTGCGTTGCAGGTCTTGCAGGCAGGCAATGGCTTGGTGGTCACTCCTACCGGGTTTCGTGCCATCACGGCGCCCACATTGCCTGACCTACCCCGGCCAGACGCCATTCCCGTGGACAACAAGCAGTTGTTTGGTGAAGCGGCGGTGAAAGACGATGAGCCTGGCTTGTTTGTGTTTGTGCGCGATGGCCACATTGAGGTGACCACCAACCGGGAAACGCTTCACCTAGGCAAAGGCGAGACCGGGTTTGCAGGCGATAACGGTGACACAATCCGTCCGCTTCTGAAGCCGTTGTTCATCGAATTTGACCGAATTCCCATGCCCAACAGCAAGAACCCGATGCTGGTCAGCCTTTTGGGCGAGACCGGGATTCGGGCGACCAATCAATGTAAGTAACGGGTGGCACTGATCATGATCACATTGCAATCCTCTTTGGCGATTTCAAAATCGCTTCGTCTGTGCACGATACCTTGTGTGACCGCCTCCATGCTGGTGGGTTTTCCTTTGGCGGGCATGGCCCAACAGGCAGCGCCAGATGCCTCCCCCGCGCCGATTCAAGCCAGTGCTTCAAGCCCGGTTTTTCGCATCAGTGGTTTCAACGTCACCGGAGAAAACCCTTTGCCAGAAGGTGAAACCAGCAAAGTGCTGGCTCCGTTCCTTCGTGCCGACGCGTCACTTGAGACATTGCAAAAAGCCACGACTGCATTAGAGGCCGCATTGCGTGTCAAGGGTTTTGCCCTGCACCGTGTGGCCCTGCCGCCCCAGGAGTTGGGCACTACGGTCACGCTCAATATCGTCAAGTTCGTCATTGGCAAGGTCACGGTGGAGGGCCTGGCCAATTACACCGAAGCCAATATTCGGGCGAGCCTGCCCGAGTTGACAGAGGGCACGGCCCCCAATTTCAAGACACTGTCAGTTCAGACGGCCATTGCCAATGAGAGTCAAGGCAAGCAGGTGCAAGTGGGCCTGAAGGAGGCTGAAGAGGCCGATCAGATTGATGCCAAGGTGGTGGTTAAAGAGTCTAAACCGTGGAATTTTGCGACCAGCTTGGCCAACGTCGGAACCAGCACCACCGGCAATGACCGGTTGACGTTTGCGGGTGGACATGCCAACGTGTTTGGGCTCGACCACCAATTTACCGGAGCCTATACAACCTCCATCGAGCGACCCAGCGATGTCCGGCAAATTGGTCTGAACTACCGTGTGCCCATGTACCGCTGGGGCGGGGTGCTGGGTGCCAGCTACACCCGGTCTGATGTCGTCGGCAATAACGGGTCATTCACGAACAACGGTGCGGGGCAGACTCTGGGGTTGAACTACAACCACTATTTGCCACCCGATGGGGGTTACCGAAGCTATCTGACGGCTGGTCTGGATGACAAGCTGTTCTATGCGCCCACCATCACCGCCGGCGCTGTAACCACGGTGACGGGTCCTGAGTTGCGCAGCCGATCCATGAGCATTGGCTACAACGCGCGCGTGGAATCCGACACGTCAGTCTGGGGCTACAGCACTGATCTTGTTTTTAGTGTTGCGTCAAGTGATGGCAACCCGCCGGGCACCAGCACGCCAAACTGGCGTGCACTGCGTGCTTCTGGCAACTACCTGACCAGTTTTGGTGGCGGTTGGCTGTGGAGCGCACGCGGCCAACTTCAAGTCAGCCCGGATGTCCTCATATCAGGCGAGCAATTCGGCTTTGGCGGGTCGTCCACCATTCGCGGTGCCCGTGAAGACCAGCGCATCACCGGTGATACCGGCTTGTTTGCATCCACCGAGATCAGCACCCGTGAGCTCGCACCAGGGTTGAGGTTGTTGGGGTTTCTGGATGCGGGCTGGAAGATGTCCAATGGAACCAATGTCACCAACGTCAGCTTGGCTAGGGACAGCATGAGCAGCATTGGACTCGGTTTGCGTTTCGCGTCGCCGTCAGGCATCGTGGTTTCGGCTGATTACGGGCGCGTGGTCGGTGGCAGCGCGGTATC
This sequence comes from Burkholderiales bacterium, assembly GCA_031419575.1. Taxonomy (GTDB): domain Bacteria; phylum Pseudomonadota; class Gammaproteobacteria; order Burkholderiales; family Burkholderiaceae_C; genus JANYCG01. The sequence goes on from JANOLC010000341.1 coordinate 7,368, forward strand.
ACTGACAGACAATCCCAACAGCGCGCAAAGCGGCAATGAAAAAATTCATGTCAACCTGTCGTTCAGGTTTTAAACCAGCATACATCGATCACCTACAGGTAGCAGCACATGGCAGGTTTGCAAACCGGGGCCCCAACGCCCCAAGGCTTAACAGTTCACGGCCAATCCAAAGTGCTGGAAATCAGCTTCTCTGATGGTCTGCAATTCCGGATTCCCTTTGAGCTGATGCGCGTGTACTCACCATCTGCCGAAGTGCAGGGGCACGGCCCTGGCCAGGAGGTGCTGCAAACGGGCAAGCGAGATGTCGAGCTAGTAGGACTGGAGCCGGTTGGCAATTACGCGGTGCAACCGGCGTTTTCGGACGGCCACAACTCCGGCATTTTTTCTTGGGATTATTTGTACTTTTTGGGTTCACAACAAGACAAGCTGTGGATCGACTACACGGCACGTTTGCTGGCCGCTGGCGTTGACCGCGATGCCACTATGGTTGACAAAGCAGGTCATGCCTGCGCCAGCCATTGATTGCAATAGGAATTATGACTACAACTCATTTTGGCTTTGAATCGGTCGACGAGACCACCAAGGCCAGCCGGGTGCGGGGCGTGTTCGACTCCGTCGCTCCCAAATACGACGTGATGAACGACCTCATGTCCATGGGCTTGCACCGCGCCTGGAAGGCGTACACCGTGCTGGTCGCGGATGTACGCGAGGGCTACCAGGTGCTCGATATTGCAGGTGGCACTGGTGACCTGGCTCTGGCGTTTTCCAAAAAAGTGGGCAAATCAGGCCAGGTGGTTCACACTGACATCAACGAGGCCATGCTGCGCACGGGCCGTGATCGCCTGCTGGACGCTGGCGTGGCCTTGCCCACCATGGTGTGTGATGCCGAGAAACTTCCCTTCTCCGACAACCACTTTGACGTGGTCAGCGTGGCTTTTGGGCTGCGCAATATGACGCACAAAGACATCGCGCTGGCCGAAATGAACCGGGTGCTCAAACCCGGTGGCAAGCTCTTGGTGCTGGAGTTTTCCAAGGTCGCCAAGCCGCTAGAGAAAGCCTATGACTGGTATTCTTTCAAAGTACTGCCCAAGTTGGGCAAGCTGGTGGCGGGCGACGATGCAAGCTATCGCTACCTGGCAGAGTCGATTCGTATGCATCCCAGCCAGGATGAATTGAAAGCGCTGATGCACAAAGCACTTTTCGGCCATGTGGATTACCACAACCTCACGGGTGGCATGGTGGCTTTGCATGTTGGAATCAAGTGCTGAGTAGACTGCAAATTGGATAATTCTTTGGAGACATCATGAAAATTTTGACTTTTATTCTGGCGACCACCCTGACTTTGTCGGGCATCAGCGCAGAGGCTGCCAAACGGATGGGCAGTGGCAAATCCGTCGGGCAGCAATCCAGCAATGTGAGCAAACAAGCCGCACCTGTTGCACCCGGCGGCACGACCCAAAGCGCAGCCAAACCTGCACCGGCGGCAGCAGCCCCGGCGGTTGCACCAAAGCGGCCTTGGGGTGCCATGTTGGGCGGATTGGCAGCGGGCTTGGGTTTGGCCTGGTTGGCCAGTTCACTGGGGTTGGGTGAGGGCTTTGGGCAAATCTTGATGTTTGGTCTGATGGCCGCAGCCATCATGATGGCGTTTGGCTGGTTCATGCGCAAACGCAAGGCCGCACAGGCTGACTCGGTGGGTCAAAACGCAACGCCCTTCGCGTTTCAAGGCGCGGGACCTTCGGGTACTCCGGTGTCAGCACCTGCAGCGTATCGTCCTGAAAATGTGGGTAACGATGCGTCTGCGCGTCCGTGGGAGCGCAGCACTGGCATGCCGCTAGACGCTGGCGTGCAATCGTCTGGTTCCATGATTGGGTCGGGCTTGGCGGGTTCGCAAAGCTGGGGTGTGCCCGCCGGGTTTGACACGGACGGTTTCCTGAATGCTGCCAAGGGCAATTTTGTGACGCTTCAAGCGGCTTGGGACAGGTCTGACATCAATGCGTTGCGGGTCATGATGACCGACACCATGTTGAAGGAAATCCAGACCCAGCTTAGTGAGCGGGAAGTTCACACTGGCGGCCCGGTTAACCACACGGAAGTGGTCATGATTGACGCCAAGTTGCTGGGCATCGAAGATCTGGGTAACGACTACATGGCCAGCGTGGAGTTCTCCGGCATGATCAAGGAAGACCCATCGTCCGGTGCCAGCCCATTCCGGGAGGTCTGGAACATGACCAAACCCAAGAGCGGCGACAGCGGTTGGTTGGTAGCAGGAGTGCAAGCCCTGCAATAAGCCACACTGAAAATGGCCGTTGATTAAAACGGGAATAATCGGGGACTATGGTTACACAGTCCCCGTTTCAACTTCTGGAGGGTTTCCTCCGTACCGTCAAACTTGGCAACTTGCCAGACCTCACGCCTCCTGCATGGGCCATTGACGAGGCGCAGCGGCGAATCGTTCTGCTCCTGAATCACGTCTTGCAGCAAGAAAAAGAGGCGACCAGCCGAATTTCAAGACAAAAAAAGCGTGTAGTCCTTATTAAATGGCGTTTGTTTGCTATTAAATTAATAGCAACCCCTGCGGGACTACTAGATTTAGCGCCACTTGATGCAACGCCTGACCTGACCCTTGTCGTCACGCAGAATTCACCATTGACCGTCGCCCAAGCTGTGCTGCACGGTGACAAGCCAGGTGTGCGCATTGAGGGCGATGTGCAACTCGCCGCCGAGGTGAATTGGTTG
>JANOLC010000342.1:0-16914 GCA_031419575.1 Burkholderiales bacterium
GTCGTTGATTGGTGCGTTCTACTACCTGCGGGTTGTCAAGGTCATGTACTTTGATGAGCCCATCACTGTGAGCACGGTATCGGCCCCTGCAGATGTGCGTGCGGTTTTGTCCATCAATGGCGCCATGATATTGATTTTGGGCATCATGCCAGGTGGTTTGATGTCATTGTGCGCCAAGGCTGTCATTCAGATGTTGGGGACTTAAGCCACAATGGCTTGTTGGTTGGTTGCTAGTGCTTTTGATTTGATCATAGGTGGGGGCCCATGAAAGTGCTGGATTTGTTTTGTGAACACCAGCATGTATTCGAGGGCTGGTTTGCTTCCGAGGCCGATTTCCTGAGTCAACTGGACCGCGGCCTGGTGCAGTGCCCCCTGTGCGGCAGCGCCACCATTAAAAAGCGATTGAGTGCCCCCCGCCTTAACTTGGGTGCTGCACGGAACGAGCCTCAGACCAGCAACGAGCTGGCAGTCGCCAAGCCCACCGACACGGAACCATCGCTGACGGCAGCTTGGTTAGCGCTGGCTAAACGTATTCTGGCCAACACCGATGACGTAGGTGATAAATTCGCCGAGGAAGCTCGCAAAATTCACTATGGTGAATCGACCGAACGCAGCATTCGTGGTAAAGCTTCAGTGGATGAGACGCAAGCACTGATAGAGGAAGGCATAGCTGTGATGCCTTTGTATGTACCTGATGTGCTCAAAGGCCCTTTGCAATAGAGTCACCTATCACCCCACGCTCGATCTCAGTGCAACCTCACCTGGCTAGCACTTCCCGAATCGTCGCCGCCAGCTCTTCAGCCACAAACTTGGCAATGTAAGCGTCAGCGCCCACGCTTTTCACGTGACCCTCGTTGGCCGCTCCCGTCAATGATGAATGAATGATCACCGGGATTTTCTTGAAGCGTGGGTCTTGTTTGATGTTGCGGGTCAAGGTGAATCCGTCCATTTCTGGCATCTCCAGATCGGTCAGCATCAAAGCGACTTTGTCCATGATGGTTTTGCCTTCAGCCACGGCTGCACTAGACATGGCCTGCAAGCGCTCCCAGGCTTCCTTGCCAGTTTTGCTCATGATGTAAGGCACGCCCATTGCTTTAAGGCCCTGCTCAATCATCATGCGGGCAACGGCTGAGTCATCAGCTGCCATGATCACCGTGCCGGGTGGCAATATGACCTTGGGTCCTAAATTGCCGGCAACGACATCCTCTTTGTCCAGTGGCATCACGTCGCGCAAAATTTGTTCAACATCCAATACCTGGGCCAAACGGGTATTTTCTGAATTGCCGTCTAGTCGCGCGATGCTGGTGACCAGCCCACCCCCATGACCTTCGGCCGACAAGACCTGTTTCCATTCCAGGCGAACAATTTCGTCCACCTCTTCAACTGCGAACGCCTGCGTAGTGCGCGCGTACTCGGTCACCATCAAAATGGTCAAACCCTTTTTAGGGTTGCAACCCACCACTGCGGGCAGGTTGATAACCGGGATGATTTGCCCCCGAATATTTGCCACGCCCATGATGTTGGCAGGTGCGTTGGCCATGGCTGTAATGGTGGGCATCACCATGATTTCACGGACCTTGAACACGTTGATGCCAAACAACTCGCGCCGATCGGTACCAGGTGCTTCGCCCAAGCGAAACAACAATAACTCAAACTTGTTGTTGCTGGTCAAATTGGTGCGTTCGTCAACCTCTTGCATCGATGTTTTCATCAGGCTACTTATAAGTTGTTTCAGTTATGGATGATATAGCGTCTGACCTGACCTGACCTGACCTGACCTGACCTGACCTGGCCTGGCCTAGGCTTGGGCCGACCCGCATCAACCTGCATCTGCCCGCATCACGCCGCAAATTGCAATGCGGCCAGGCGCGCGTAGACACCGCCACGTTCCACCAGCTCGGCGTGTGTGCCTTGTTCCACGATTTGCGCATGATCCAGCACGATGATGCGGTCTGCCTTTTGCACCGTGGCCAGCCGGTGCGCAATGACCAGTGTGGTGCGCCCCTTCATGGCCGACTCTAGAGCGGCTTGCACCATGCGCTCGCTCTCGGCATCCAGCGCGCTGGTGGCCTCGTCCAGCAAAAGCAGGGGCGGGTTCTTCAACATGGCGCGCGCGATAGAAATGCGCTGACGTTGCCCTCCGCTAAGACGCACACCGCGCTCGCCCAAGAACGTGCCGTAGCCCTGCGGTAGCGCCAGGATAAATTCATCGGCAAACGCTGCCTTGGCCGCCGCATGAACCTCGGCGTCCGTAGCTTCAGGCTTGCCATAGCGGATGTTTTCCAGCGCGTTGTTAGAGAAAATAACAGCGTCCTGCGGCACGATGCCCACCCGGCTTCGCAATGCATGCAGAGCAATGTCGTGAATCGGTACGCCGTCAAGCGCAATGGCGCCACCATTGTTATGTGTCGTTGCGTTCACGCTGGGATCATAAAAGCGCAACAATAGTTGGAACACGGTGCTTTTTCCGGCGCCACTGGGCCCCACCAACGCCACCGTTTCACCGGGTGAAACGTCCAGGTTGAAGTCCTTTAGTGCCGCCTGGTTAGGCCGGGATGGGTAGTGAAAATTGACCTCCTCAAAGCGAATGGCACTACCTGTTGTCGTAGATGGCAATGCCACCGGTCGAGCGGGCGACTGAATCGGCGATACGCCATGCAGCAGCTCCATCAACCGCTCGGTGGCTCCGGCAGCCCGCAGCAAGTCACCATAGACCTCACCCAGCACCGCAAAGGCTCCCGCCAAAATGATGACATAGACTACGGTTTGCCCCAAATGCCCCGCTGTGATGCGCCCGGCCACCACCGCCTGCGTGCCCTGAAACAATCCCCACAGCAACGCCGCTGACGTGGCAATGATGATGAACGCCACCAGCACTGCACGTGCTCGGCTGCGTTTGACGGCGGTCTTGAACGCATCGTCGGTCGAGGCTTTAAACCGCGCCGATTCGCGTGCTTCTGAGGTGTAACTTTGCACCACGGGGATCGCATTCAAAACCTCAGCCGCTATGGCGCTGGAGTCTGCCATGCGGTCCTGACTGGCCCGTGAGAGCTTGCGCACCCTGCGCCCAAACCACAGGCTGGGCAGCACAATCAATACCAGTACCCCCAACACCTGAAACATCACCAGCGGGTTGGTCCAGATCAACATGCCCAGGGCCCCTAGTCCCATCACGGCATTGCGCAAACCCATTGACAACGATGAGCCCACCACGGTTTGCACCAGCGTGGTGTCCACCGTGAGGCGCGACAGCACTTCACCGGTTTGCGTGGTCTCAAAAAACTCGGGGCTTTGCTCCAGCACGTGGCCATACACCGCGTTGCGCAAGTCTGAGGTGATGCGCTCACCCAGCCAGCTCACCATGTAAAAACGCCCGGCAGAAAACAGCCCCAGCGCCACCGCCACGCCAAACAGCGCCGCAAAATGTTCGCGCAGTGCCATCACTTGTGCGCCCTTGTCGGTCTGCACAAGGCCGCCGTCAATCAAGCTGCGCAGCGCCAGCGGAAAAGCCAAAGTGGCAATCGCCGCCAGCACCAAGAACACCACTGCCAGCCCAATGCGGCCCCAATAGGGGACAAGAAAAGGGCGCAAGCCACTTAGTGATTTGGGGCTGATGGACTTGGGTCGGTCGGGGGTTTTGTCGTTACTCATGCCCCGAGTGTAGTTAAAACTAGATGCCTCTGCAAACACAGCCTTGACATTAATTGCCTAAGCATTTAATATCGATCCATGACACCTGACGAACACAAGGCCTGCCCCGCCACTGAGTTTTACAAAGCTTTGGGATACGACCCGCAGCAAAGCGTGGGCTACATGATGCGGCGCATTCTGTCCACGGTGGCGCTGGAAGTCGAGCGCGAGCTGGAAACCAGCGATTTGACCAATGCGCAGTGGGTGCCTCTTTTGAAGCTATACACGGGCAGTGCCACCACGGTGGCTGAGCTGGCGCGGGAGTGCGAGCTGGATGCCGGGGCCATGACTCGCCTGCTGGATCGCATTGAAGCCAAAGGCCTGTGCAAACGGGTGCGTTCATCCCTGGATCGACGCGTCGTGAATCTGGAACTCACGCCAGCCGGTCTGGAAGCAGCCAAAAAAATTCCCACAGTTTTGTGCCGCGTTCAAAACGCCCATCTGGCAGGGTTTACCGTGACCGAATGGGAAACCCTTAAAGGCCTGTTGTCTCGCATTCTGATCAACGCACAGGCCATCCAGGCCGCCCGAAAAGTTGCTGATTAACCTCAATTACCGGTTTTCCAATTCCTTATTGACCTCTTGCGTCTTCTCGTTTTCATGACACCTCAACAATTCCCTTTGATAACCCGCACCGCTTTGGCGGTGTTGGTCGGCAGCCTGGGTGCCTGCGCAAACCTGTCCGGCATAGCGCCGGTCGCTCTATTGCGAGATGCCAATTCGCTGGGGCTGCCTGCCAGTGCCGATGTCAGCCAGTGGGTCTCTAGTCAGTGGTGGCGTGAATTCGGCGATGAGCACCTCAACATGCTGATCAGCCAAGCCCTGGTCGACAACCCCAGCCTGAAGCTGGTGCAAAGCCGCCTAACCCGTGCCCGCGCCGTGACCGAGGTGGCTGATGCCGCATTGCTGCCACAAGTCAACGCCGGGCTGGACTTCACCCATCAGCGCTACACCAGTAATGGTGCGGTGCCTGCGCCGCTGGCGGGGTCTGAGCGCAGCTCGGGGACGCTGCAATTTAGCGCCAGCTGGGAGCTTGATTTCTTTGGCAAATACCGCGCCACACTCGATGCAGCCTTGGGCACGGTGAAGGCTGCGCAAGCCGATGCCCAGGCCGCCCAAGTGCTGCTCAGTGCGAATGTGGCCCGCAGTTACTTCACCACAGTTCGTTTGAACGAGCAGTTGGTTGTGGCACGCCGCACTTTGGCCTTGCGCGAAGAAACACTCAACCTGGTACGTGACCGCGTCAACGCTGGGCTGGACACGCGCCTGGAGCTTAGCCAAAGTGAAGGCTCCGTGCCCGAGGTGCGTCAGCACATTGAGGCACTGCTGGAGCAGCAGGCGCTGGCCCAAAATGCCCTGGCTGCGTTGATCGCACAACCAAATAGCCATCAAGTCCCCACCACTGTTCAATTGTTAGCTATAAAAAATGTAGCTACTCCCTCGACTCTGCAGGCTGATCTGTTGGGCCGCCGCGCCGACATCGTGGCGGCACGCTGGCGGGTGGAGGCCGCGCGGCACGACATCATCAACGCCAAAACTCAGTTTTATCCCAACATCAATTTGAACGCCTTTGCCGGCTTCTCCAGCATCGGGCTGGAGCGTCTGCTGGATCCCGGCAGCAGGCAATGGGGTGTCGGCCCAGCGCTGCGCCTGCCCATCTTTGAGGGCGGCCGTCTGCGCGCCAACCTCATCGGCAAAACGGCCGACTATGACGCTGCGGTGGAGAGTTACAACGCCGCCGTGATTGACGCCATTCATGACGTGGCGGATCAGCTGGTTTCCGTGAAATCCATCGCCCGCCAGCGGGTGCAGCAGCAGGCCGCCCAGGCCGCTGCCGAGGCCGCCCATGAGATCGCCATGCAGCGCTTTAAGGCGGGCTTGGGCAACTACCTCAACGTATTGGCTTCCGAAATCCCTTTGCTGGCCCAGCGCAGTCAGGCGGTTGAACTGGCAGCCCGTGCGCTGGATGCTCGCGTGGCGTTGATCCGCGCGGTGGGTGGTGGCTATGCACCCGATGTGGTGGCCGCGGCGCCCCATTGACCCCGGTTTTTGCCCCAATACCCATCCAATTTCACTTTGACTGTCATCGAGCGTCCCATGAATACCACTGTTAATAATCCGCCAAATACTCCTTCAGGCCCCCGATCAGCCCGAAAAATCGGCCTGGTCACACTTGCCAGTGTTGTCGTCCTTGCGGGCCTGGGTTGGGCCGCGTATGACTACTTCGTCAGCAGCCATTTCGAGACCACCGACAACGCTTATGTGCAGGGCAACGTAATCCAGATCACGCCCCAAATTGGCGGCACGGTGATGGCCATCTTCGCTGACGACACCGACTTCGTCAAAGCCGGGCAACCGCTGGTCAAGCTCGACACGGCAGACTCCGCCCTGGCGCTGGATCAGGCCGAGGCCAACCTAGCCCAGACTGTGCGCCAAGTCCGCACGCTGTATGTCAATAACGGCACATTGAGCGCCCAAGTCACTCTGCGTAGCGCCGACGTGATACGTGCACAGACCGAAATTGGTCGCGCTCAAAGCGAGGTTGATCGCGCCAACGACGACCTTAATCGCCGCCAGGCTTTGGTTGGTCATGGTGCGGTGTCCAAAGAAGAACTCAACCATGCAGTAACGCAATTGGCCAACGCCAAAAGTGCACTGAATGCCGCCCATGCCAATGTAACGGCTGGGCAGGCCGGTGTAGTGGCTGCGCGCGAACAGCTGGCCAGCAACCAAGCTATGACCGAAGGCACCGCGGTCGAGCAGCACCCCAGCGTGCTGGCCGCCGGTGCCAAAGTGCGTGAGGCCTTCCTGGCCACGCAACGCGTCGCCATGCCTGCACCGGTCGATGGTTACATCGCCAGACGCACGGTGCAACTGGGCCAGCGTGTGGCGGCGGGCACGCCCATGATGTCCGTCATTGCACTTAATCAGTTATGGGTGGATGCCAACTTCAAAGAGGTGCAACTGCGCAACATCCGCATCGGTCAACCCGTCACCTTGACCGCCGACGTGTATGGCAAAAAGACCCAATACAAAGGCACCGTTGTCGGGTTGGGTGCCGGTACCGGCGCTGCGTTCGCCTTGTTGCCTGCGCAGAACGCGACGGGCAACTGGATCAAGGTGGTGCAACGCGTGCCGGTGCGTATCGCCATTGATGCCGGGCAGTTGATCAAGAATCCGCTGCGTGTGGGTCTGTCAATGGATGCCAAGGTGGACATCAGCAACCAGGACGGCAAGATGCTGGCCGATGCACCTCGCACCGCTGCCATGGTGCAAACCCAGGTCTACGCCGCGCTGGATGCTGGCGCCACCGCTGAGGTGCGAAAAGTGATTGAAGCCAATTTGGGCCGCAAAATGGGGGTTGCTAAAGCCGCGGGTTTGAGTAGTCAATTACCCGCTTCGGATGCCGCTGTCATCGGTGCCGCAGTCACTGCAACGCTGGCGCATTGATCGGCCCATGTCCTCTTCCTATAACGCAAACAGCGCCGCACTAGCGTACCCGCCGCTCGAAGGTGCCTCGCGTTTCTGGGGCACGATTGCCCTGTCTGCCGCCACCTTCATGAACGTGTTGGACTCGTCGATTGCCAACGTGTCCCTGCCGGCAATAGCCGGTGACCTGGGCGTCAGCCCCAACCACGGCACATGGGTCATCACCAGCTTTGGCGTGGCCAACGCCATTGCCCTGCCGCTCACGGGTTGGCTGTCGCAACGCTTCGGCCAGGTTCGCTTGATGGTGACGAGCATTTTGTTGTTTGTGTTGACCTCGCTGCTGTGCGGCCTGGCCCCCAATATGACCACACTGATCATTTTTCGAGCCCTGCAGGGCTTTGTCGCCGGGCCGATGATTCCGCTCTCACAGGGCCTGCTGCTGTCCAGCTACCCCAAGGCGCTGGCCGGGCTGGCGATGGCGCTTTGGGCCATGACCACCCTGGTCGCCCCCGTGATGGGGCCGCTTCTGGGCGGCTGGATCACCGAGAACATCAATTGGTCGTGGATCTTCTACATCAACGTGCCGATTGGTTTGATCACCGCGTTCATGGTCTGGACGACCTACCATAAGCGCGAAAGTGTCACGCGCAAATTGCCGATTGACGCCATCGGCCTGGGCCTGCTGGTGCTGTGGGTGGGCTCGCTGCAAATCATGCTGGACAAGGGCAAAGAGCTGGACTGGTTTCACTCCGGCGAAGTGGTGGGCTTAGGCCTGGCCGCACTGATCGGGTTTGCATTTTTCATCATTTGGGAGCTGACCGAAAAGCACCCTGTGGTGGACTTGCGCCTGTTCAAACGCCGCAACTTCTGGTCAGGCACCTTTGCCACCGCCATTGGCTACGGCCTATTTTTTGGCAATGTGGTGTTGCTGCCGCTGTGGCTGCAACAGTTCATGGGCTACACCGCCATTAACGCGGGCATGTTGCTGGCACCGGTGGGTTTGTTTGCCATCATCCTGTCGCCGATCGTCGGTAAAAACCTGCACCGGCTGGACCCGCGCAAGTTGGCCAGCTTTGCCTTTGTGATCTTTGCGGTAGTGCTGCTGATGCGCTCGCACTTCAACACGCAGGTGGATTTCAACACCATGATGATCCCCACGCTGATTCAGGGCGGCGCGATGGCGTTTTTCTTCATCCCTCTGGCCACTATCACGCTCTCGGGTCTGACGCCCGACAAGATCCCCAGTGCCTCGGGTTTGAGCAACTTTGCGCGAATCACGGCTGGCTCGTTCGGTACGTCCATTGCCACCACCGTGTGGCAAGACCGCGCAGCCCTGCACCATGCGCAACTCGCGGAGGCGGTGAACTTGGGCAGCAGCGCCACCAACAGCACTTTGGCAGGCTTTGCCAGTGCGGGGTTGACCCCCGAACAAGCGCTGGCACAGATCAATCGCCTGGTCGACCAGCAAGCCTTCATGCTGGCTGCCAATGACGTGTTCTTTGCATCGGCCATGATCTTCTTGCTGCTGATCCCGTTTGTGTGGCTGTCTCGCCCGCAACAGAGTGGGCCAGTGGGTGGCTCGGTCGATACGGCGGGGGCGCATTAAATTCGCAGCGGGTTGGCGTAGCCTGTCATTTCCAGATACCCGCGCCCCAGAAGTCGGCCGTTGCTGTCAGACACGTTGCACAGGCCCTCCCAGTAAATTGCGCCGGTGGACAGGCGGCTGTCGAGTTCCTGGTTGTCAATGACGGCCTTGACGGTGTAAAAATCGGCTGGGGTGCGCACGATCCACTCCACCGGGTAGGTGGCTTGGCTGGCCACGCTTTTCCAGCTGCGCTGACGGCTGAAGACCACCTCACCCCGACTGAAGGTAAAACGTTGTCCCGTGCTAGCGCGAAACGAACCACCATCCCACATCGCCCGGCCGGCTTTGTCGCGCAGCTGAAACGCCGTCAGCGCGCTGCCGTCAAATAAGTTGATGCCCACCCAATCCCAACCTACCGCGTCGGGGTGCAGCAGGGCTTGACTCCACTCGTGGTCCAACCAGGCCTTGCCTTGGTTGCTTTTCAACGCAAAATCTTTGCCGCCGATCGAAATGGTGCCAGCCACTTTCAACTGCGGCTGGCTGTAGTAGTAACTAGCCTGCTGCTCGTCCGGCCCCTTGCGCGACAAACCTTTGTCGCCTTGCAGCAGCAGGGCTTGCGTGGGCATTAAGGTCAACACCAGCTTGAAGGCATTGCCTGTTGTGTTCGCAGTCACATTTGCCAGGTACTGCTCACCTTGGCGTGCCAGTGACCAGTTGCCAATGCGCACCGCCGTGTCGGGTACAGCCGCGCTCGCCGCATCAAACCCCTCGCGCACGATGCGCTGATCGTGCAGCAGCTTTTTCCCCTGTATGTCAGTCACGGCTGCGTGCGCAAACATCAGTTGTTTGGCGGCAAATTTGGAGGTCATGCCCTGCGTGGCATTCACGCGTGATCTGAAAAATGTTACCTGAAACCCAAACTCACGCTCACCCGATGTGGTGTAGCCCGTGATGTACCACCACTCGGTTTTGAAGTCCGGGTGGCTGCCATGGTCGCGCGGGAACATCAGTGTTTTTGGGGGGAGGGCGTGGCTGTCAAACACACTCCCTACGGAGCCCAGGCCAGCCAGCAGCACGGCACGGCGGGGCAAAGTGACAGGGCTGCTATTCCACATAGATGGCCACTATAACGAATCTATGACTGCCAAACTCAAGCCTCAAGCTGCTGCTGATCTCGATGCCCTGATTGCCAGGATGACGGCCATCTCCCTCACCAATCCTCCTTCACCGCCAGCACGGCATCGCGCCCGGCCGCTGCACGCCCGGCCAGCCAGGCCGTCACCGTACCGGCCAGCACCACCGCCAGACACAGGCCAATCAGCCGCAACCATGGCACGGCCATGTCCATGGTCCAGTGAAAGCTTTGCGGGTTGACCACTTTTACCAGCACCAGCGACACGGCCAGCCCCAGGCCAAGCCCGGCAACGGACCCCACTGCTGTCCACGCCAGGCCTTCACCCGCCACCACGCCCAGCACCTGACGGCGTGTCAGCCCCAGGTGCACCAGCAAGCCGAACTCCTTGCGCCGCGACAGCACCTGTGCGCTGAAACTCGCTGCCACCCCAAACAGGCCAATCGCAATCGCCACCGCCTGCAGCCAGTAGGTGACGGCAAAGCTGCGGTCAAAAATGGTGAGCGAGATGGCTCGGATCTCGCGGCTGGAAGCAAACTCGATCAACGCGCCAGCGCCCGGCGATCCGCGTTCCGCCATCTCACGCAGGGCCTGCTGCACCTCCAGCGTCTGGGCGGAAGGTTCCAGCCACAGCGCGATATCGTTAACCCGGCGGTCACCCGTCAGGCGCTCAAAATCACCTTGGTTCATGGTGATGGCCCCACCCTGGCGGGCATAGTCACGCCATACGCCCGCTATAAAAAATATAGCTAACTTATCATTGGTGACGGGGACTTGAGGGTCTTTTTTCTTAAAAATGTCCGCAAAAGCCGAAAACGCAGGCAGTTCAGACAGACGGGCACCGGGCCGCGCGCCATACAAATCCACCATCGCCTCACTCACGTAAATGCCAACCTGCCCTGGCGGCACGGGCACGGGGTCGCCTACCAGTGGCAGGCTGCGGGCAGGGTCGTCCAGCGGGCGGGCAATCAGCGCCACAGCGGGCCGGGATGGGTCCAGTTGCAGCAGGCGCACACGCTGCGTGCCCAAGCGTGCCACACCGGGCAATTGGCCCACGGCAGCGACGAACTCAGGCAAAAAATAGGCCACGTCCCCGGCAGGGGTTGATGTGGCGGTGCGCACGTACAGCTCCGCGGGCAGCACCACGTCCAGCCAGTGTGTGACCGATTCGCGAAAGCTGGCCACCATCACGGTCAGCGCCACGGCCAGGCTCAGCGATGCCACCACGCCGCTGACCGCCACGCTGGCGCTCTCGCGCACACGCCGGGCACGCTCCACGGCCAGCATCGGCAGCAGTTGGTTGGCGGCCAGTGGGCTCACGTGGTCCAGCAGCAGGGCAATCAGCCAGGGCAGGGCAGTGATGCCGCCGATCAGCAGCAGCCCCACCGACACATAAGCGCCCAGTGGAATGTCAAAAACGGCTGGAGTCCCTGCCAGCAGGGCACTGAGTGCTATCAAAATGAGACTGACCCAGTGGCTGCGGCTGGCTATCCGGGTTTGCCCCATGCCCTTAAGCGTTTGCGCGGGGGGCAATTGCTGCGCCTGCCGTGCAGGCCACCAACCACCGACCAGCGCCGCCAGCAACCCCAGTCCGCCGTAAATCAGTGCGGCTGGTGTGCTCCAGCGCAGGGACGGTGCCGCGCCCGAAAAAAAGCCGCCCCCCAGATCACCACCCAGCACATTGAGTGCCGTTGCTGCCAGGGCCGTGCCCAGCGCAATGCCCGCAACACTGCCCACCAGGCCCAATGCGCCGGACTCCAGCAGCACCAGCGTAAGCCGCTCCCGGCCCGTCAGGCCCAACACACCCAGCAGCGCAAATTGCTGCGCACGTTTGGCCACGCTGAGCGACAGCACCGAGAACACCAGAAACGCTCCGGTGAACAATGCCACCAGTGCCAGCACCGTCAAGTTGACCCGGTAGGCGCGCGACAGGTTGCTGATGCGCGCAGCGGCATCCTCCGGCGCCGCCACTGTCACATTGGCAGGCCAGCCGGGCAGGCTGTTCAGCGACACGATGAACGCGCTGCGGTCCACACCGGGCTTGAGCTGGAGGTCAATGCGCGACAACTGCCCTTGCAAGCCAAACAGGTCCTGTGCCGCGCCAATGTCCATCACTCCCAACTGCGCGCCACTTGCGTTGACACGGCCCGCCACGTTAAGCGTACGAAGCTGCAGGCCGGATTGCACTTGAATCTTTGACTGCCCCAAATCCTGCGCGGCACCATTCAGAAAGACCGCGTCGGGCGCGAACAGTGCAAATCGGTCCGCCCCTGCCGCTGGCACAGGCATCAAGGCGGGTGCAACCCGAGCTATGACCAGCGCGTCTACGCCCACGATGCGCAAGGTCTTTTTCCGGTCTTTCACATTGGCGGCATCCGCCACGGCGTAGGTGTTGATCTCCAGCACCGGCGATGCATGGGCCACCTGCGCGTGTGCAGCCACGGTGGCAAAAAGTGCCTCGTCAAAATTACCTTGGGCTGAGCGAATTTCCAGATCAGGCTGGCCATTGACAGAGCGCACCGCATTGGAGAACTCATCCAGGGCCGACGAATTGATCAAATGCACCGAGAACGCCAGCGCCACGCCCAGCATAACGGCCACCACCGCAGCGGCATTGCGCCAGGGGTGGTGGCGCAGCTCCTGCCACGAGAAAGATTTAAGCAGGGGGGTCATAAGCATGGTCACAAGCCAGTATATTGATCCCTCCCCAAATTCAGGCGAACCATGCCCCTACGTTCCACTTCCCTCCCTACATACGACGATGTCATCGCTGCGGCCCTGCGCCTGAGCGGTCATGCCCACCGCACGCCCGTTTTGACCTCCAGCACGGCTGACAAGGCACTGGGTGCGCAGCTCTTTTTCAAATGCGAAAACTTCCAGCGCATGGGTGCCTTCAAATTTCGCGGGGCGTTCAATGCGTTGTCAAACCTCAACGCTGCACAACGTGAGGCGGGCGTGATCTGTTTCTCTTCGGGCAACCACGCGCAGGCTGTGGCCTTGTCAGGCCAGTTGCTGGGCATTGCCACCACGGTACTGATGCCGCAAGACGCACCCCCGCTCAAGATTGAAGCCACGCGCGGCTACATCCAGAATTCGCCCCAAGCCGGTGGCGAGGTCATTTTGTATGACCGCTTCAAGGATGATCGCGAAGCCATGATGCATCGCCTGGCTGGCGAGCGCTCCTTGACCATGATCCCGCCGTATGACCATGCGGATGTGATTGCAGGCCAAGGCACCGCCGCCAAAGAGCTGATCGAAGAAGTCGGCCCATTGGACGCGTTATTTGTCTGCACGGGTGGTGGTGGCTTGCTGGCAGGCTCAGCGCTGTCGGCCCGTGCCTTGTCTCCCGCCTGCAAGATTTACGGCGTTGAGCCCGAAGCGGGCAACGATGCGCAACAGTCATTCCGCGCCGGTGAAATCATCCGCATCGCCACGCCTCAAACCATCGCCGATGGCGCACAAACGCAGAGTGTGGGAAAGCTGAATTTCGCGTTGATCCGCCGGGATGTGGACGCCATCCTCACCGCCACCGATGCCCAGCTGGTTGAAGCCATGCGTTTTTTTGCCGAGCGCATGAAGATGCTGGTCGAGCCCACCGGTGCGTTGGGTTTTGCGGCCGCCTGCCATGCCGGTGTGCCGTTGAAAGGCCAGCGCGTGGGCGTGATTGTGAGCGGCGGCAATGTGGACTTGCAGCGTTTTTCGGCACTCATGTCGGGGGGGTGACGTGGTACCACACAGTCCAAAAAGAAAATTCATTGGAATTCCAAAATGAGACTTTATTGGCATCCGGTTCATTGACCTGTCACACACAGCAGTTACAGTGAAGCTATGTCGGTGCTGAGGCGATCACCCTCGGCGAACAAAGTATCAGTGCCCCATTTCGTGATGCCACCGGCGCCATATTCAGTCAGTTGATGGTTGAATCAGGAGAAGCTCTTTCGGGGCTTGCCTTTTGCAGCACAGCCAATATACGCTGCGCCAGCGCAACATCGATTGCCCCATGTGCCAGTGCCAGCGGCACAGTGCTGGCACATAGCTGACGGTAGACACTGATCGTGCTCTCGCCTAGCTCAGACAGTGCCGCGACATGCTTTTCAACCGAGCTGATATCACCGCGCGAGACCGGGCCTGGCATGCCGCCGGCGATCCCCGCCGTGGCAATGGAAGCTAACGTCCCCTGCGCCATCGGCAGTAGCGCTTTGAGCGCATCCTCTTCAGTCGCACCCCATGAACGCCAGATTGCGGTGGCTTCCCCGAACAGCGCGTTGATGAACTGCGAGGTGTATCCCGCTGCAGCGTGGTAGCGGCCACGCATGCCCGGCGGCAGCCGGTTGGCGCGGCAACCCAGCCGCTGCGTCAGCATCTCCAGCGCCGTCATCAATGGCTCGGCTGCTTCCAGTGTGATGGTCGACCCGGGTAGCGAGGCCATTGCTGCGCCAGGATCGCCGAAGGTCTGCATCGGATGAAATCCGCCTACCAGGGCGCCGTGACGGCTGGCGCCGGCTAGCGCACTCACCTCGGTAACGCCGCTGCAGTGCACGGCCGCGATGCCAGGGCGCCACCGCAGCGCCGCAGTGGTCGCGGCAATCGCGCCGTCGGGCGTGGTGACAAAGACCAGGTCGCAGCTGTCGACCACCGCCTGCGCGTCAGCCGTCACGCAGCCGGGGATCGGTCCTGCCAGTGCGCGGGCATTGGCCGGGGTGAGGCTGGCGACGGCGGTGACGCGCAAACCGACGCGGGATAAGCTCCATGCGAGTGCCTTGCCCAGGCGGCCTGCGCCGATGAAACCGATGCGTAGCTTGTCCGCAGAAGGGAAACTGGAAAGCGTGGTGTCCATGGCTCAGGTCGTTTTACCAGACCAGGTTTTGTAGCGCTCAAGCGCTTCAATGTCGGGCACGGCACCAAGACCGGGCGTCTGCGGCACGGGGACGCGGCCGTTGTGTACCGGAAGCAATGAGCCGACAACGGCCTCGCGGCCCACATTGGGATGGCAGTCGAACTCCAGCAGCCCTTCACCACCGGCGGCAGCAAGCACGTGCAGCGAAGCCAGCAGCGACACGCCACCGCCAAAGTAGTGTGGGCAATATCGCTTGCCCGCTGCCACCGCGCCGTATGCCACCGTCCAGTTGCCCGTGACGCCGCCCCACTTGGTAATGTCGGGCTGAATGACCTGAAGCACTGGCGAGGCCAGAGCACGGGTGAACTGCTCGCCATGGAAGTTTTCGCCCCCGGCCAGTGGAGTTTTAGAGGCAGCAGCCAGCGCCAGCCAATCGGACTCCGAGGCGTCAACGCGAATCGGTTCTTCGAACCAGCTGAGCTTCAAGTCTTCGATGGCATCGCAAAAGGCGCGTGCCGATGTAAGCGTATGGGACTGGTTGGCATCACAGGTGATGACCGCCTCAGGGCCGAGCGCCTTGCGCATTTCGCGCAGGTTTCGCACATCAAGGTCATGACCGAAACCGGTCTTGAGCTTGAAGGCGCGGTGGCCTTCGGCCTGCCGTGCCACGGCGAACTGTTCGGGTTCGTCGGGGTTGATGCCCGTAGCGTAGACCGGTACGCTTTCCACCCGCTGGTCTCGCAGCAGGCGGTACAGCGGCTGCCCGGCCTTGCGTGACACCAGGTCCCACATCGCGATGTCGATGCCGGCCACGGCCTGGGCGATCGGACCGACATCCAGGGTCTGTAGCACCAGTACTTCAAGTTCCCTGGAAAAGGTGTGGAACAGCTCGGCCGGCGACGCAAAGCAGCGGCCAATCAGGCGCTCTCCCAGGTCTACAACAAGGCGGGCGCGATGCTCGGCACCGACGGCGGGCCAGTTGCACCATGCCTCGCCCCAGCCTTCAGCGCCATCGGTGTCGACCACGTGCACCAGCACGAAGGGGCGGTCCCGAAAAGTGCCAAAAGCGACCTTGATCGGCGTTTGAACCGGGACACGAAAACAGAAAGCCTCGATGGAGGCCATAGTGATGGGTTGTGTGTTCATGTTTATGCTGCCGTGACGGCAGGAGTGGTTACGTTGATTGCGTTAACTCCATTTAGCGGGAAGCGCGGTTCAGGAAGGCCACGCACGCCGACGTTGATGGCCATCAGCGCCCCGGCCAGCGGCTCGGCCTTCATTTAGGCATCGCTCATGTTCTGGCTGGCAGTGGTGATGTAGAGCAGGTCGAGGTCGGGGCCACCAAAGGCACAGCAGGTCGGCCGTTTCACCGGCAGCGGGAGAACGCGGTCGATGCGGCCGTCAGGGGCGTAGCGCACCAGTTGGCCGCCATTGAACTGCGCGTTCCACAGGAAACCTTCGGCGTCCACCGCCGAGCCATCGGCAAAAGCCGGTGGCGTGCTGGCGGCAAAGACGCGCTCGACGCCCATCGTTCCGGTGGCCAGATCGTAGTCGTGGGCAAAGATGGCGTAACGCAGCGAATCGGCGAAATACATGGTCCGGCCGTCGGGGCTGAAGGCCAGACTGTTGGGGATGCAGATACCGGTGTACACCGCCACCATCGGGCCGCTTCCTTCCAGGCGGTAGAGCACGCCCTCGGGGGCACGTGTCACGTTGTGCATGGTGCCGACCCAAAAACGACCCTGGGCATCGCAGCGGCCGTCATTGAAGCGGTGACCGTCCGGTTGCGGCGGCGGCACCACGAAAGGGGCCATGGTGCCGGTGGCCGGGTCAAACAAGACGATTTCCTGGGGCAGGGCTACCAGCAGCCGGTGGTCGTCGGTCAGCGCGATCGAGCCGGCGAGGTCAGGCAGCGGCCAGCTATCGATCCGGTCAGTGCCGGGACACAGCCTGCGAAGGGCAGGTCGGCGAATGTCCAGCCAGTACAGGCACTGCGCCTGATCGTCCCACAGCGGGGACTCGCCCAGGATGTCGGTCTGTGTGCCGATGCGTTCGTGTGCTGAAGGCGAAGCGTGCGCCGGGGCGCTGGCGGGAAAGGGCATGCGAATGGGCATGCGGCTGATCTTAGCGGTGTCCCCAGTGGATGGAATCAACTTTGCGGCAACCGAGGCTTCGCAACAAGCGAAGACGCAGCTTGCCTTCGTTTGTTGCGAAGAGGGCATTGCTTAAGTTCCACTTCCA
>JANOLC010000343.1:0-3057 GCA_031419575.1 Burkholderiales bacterium
ATATATCGCCACTGTTATGCACATCGCGCCAAAGTTCGTCTACACCATCGGCGATCGCGTTGTTCAGGTCGTAGTCACGCGACTCTTCAAACGGGCGATAGCGCTGCTCCACCGGGAACATGCGGCCTGATACCATGATCACGGGTGCGGGACCTTTGGCGCTGGCGAAGTGATCCGCAAAGCGCTGCGCATCAATCGTGGCTGAAGTGACGACGATTTTCAAATCCGGGCGGCGCGGCAATATCTGGCGCAAGTAACCCAGCAAAAAATCAATGTTCAGGCTGCGCTCATGCGCCTCGTCAATGATGATGGTGTCATAGGCATTGAGCAGCGGGTCGGTTTGCGTCTCCGCCAGCAAGATGCCGTCGGTCATCAGCTTGACGGATGCCTCTTTGCCCAGGCGGTCTTGAAAGCGCACCTTGAAACCCACCACATCGCCTAGCGGCGTTTTCAGTTCTTCGGCAATGCGCTTGGCCACGCTGCTGGCGGCAATGCGCCGCGGCTGGGTGTGGCCGATGAGCTTGCCGCGTTGACCGGTTGGGTAATTCAGCTTGCCGCGCCCCATGGCCAGTGCAATTTTGGGAAGCTGGGTAGTTTTGCCAGAACCCGTCTCCCCGCAGACGATGACGACCTGATGCGCAGCCAGCGCCGTCATGATCTCCTCGCGCTTGGCAGATACGGGGAGGGATTCAGGGAAATCGATTTGAATAGGACAGGCTGTCAAGGCAATAACTTCGTAGAGAATCTAGGATTATCCCCGTCTGACCTACTTCCCACTTCTCTCGCTGATTCACCTCGCCCGCCCAAAGCCATGTCCTCCGTCTTTAACTTCACCTTCGTGCCCTGGTTCCGCTCGGTTGCGCCGTATATTCACAAATTCCGCAACCAAACCTTTGTAGTGGGCGTATGCGGCGAAGCGATCGCTGCCGGCAAGCTGCCACATCTGGCGCAGGACCTGGCGATGATTCAGAGCATGGGGGTCAAGGTCGTACTGGTGCACGGGTTTCGCCCCCAAGTCAATGAACAGTTGCAGGCCAAGGGACATGCTGCCAAGTACTCACACGGCATACGGATCACCGACGAGATTGCGCTGGACTGCGCGCAAGAAGCCGCTGGCCAACTGCGCTATGAGATAGAAGCCGCCTTCAGCCAGGGGTTGCCCAACACGCCCATGGCCGGGTCTACCGTGCGGGTGATCTCAGGCAACTTCATCACGGCGCGGCCCGTGGGCATCGTCGATGGTGTGGACTTTCAGCATTCAGGGCTGGTGCGCAAGGTGGACACGGCGGGCATTTTGCGCACGCTTGATTTTGGTGCGATGGTGCTGCTGTCGCCGTTTGGTTTTTCACCCACTGGCGAGGCTTTCAATTTGTCGATGGAAGAAGTGGCGACCTCGGTGGCCGTGGCGTTACAGGCCGACAAGCTGATTTTTGTGACCGAGATCCCGGGCATTTTGCTGGACCCCTTGCAACCCGCCAGCGACGACAACGTCATCGACACTGAACTGCCACTGGCCGCCGCCGAAAGGCTGCTGGCCGAGTTGCCCGCCGCACTGCATCCCACAGACCCGGCTTTTTACCTGCAGCATTGCGTGAAGGCCTGCAAGGCCGGGGTTGAGCGAAGCCACATCATCCCCTTCAATGTGGATGGCTCGCTGTTGCTGGAAATTTATGTGCACGACGGCATCGGCACCATGGTGGTCGATGAAAAACTGGAGAGCCTGCGCGAGGCCACAGGTGACGACGTGGGCGGCATCGTCCAGCTGATTGAGCCGTTTGAGCAGGATGGCACGCTGGTCAAGCGCAGCCGCACCGAAATCGAGCGTGACGCCGGCAATTACACCGTCATCGAGCACGACGGCGTGATCTTCGCCTGTGCCGCGCTGTACCCCTACCCTGAGGCCAAAACGGCTGAAATGGCAGCGCTGACCGTGTCGCCCGCCGTGCAGGGTCAGGGCGATGGAGAGCGGGTGCTAAAACGCATTGAGCAGCGCGCCAAGGCCGCGGGACTGGACAGCATTTTTGTGCTGACCACCCGCACCATGCACTGGTTCATCAAGCGCGGTTTTGCCCAGGTCGACCCGGACTGGCTGCCTGAAGCCCGCAAGCGCAAATACAACTGGGACCGCAAGAGCCAGGTGCTGGTCAAAAAATTGCTGTAGTTGTCCGGCAACCTTAGCGGCTTAACCACTATTCATTTCAATTTACAGACAGGAACAACCATGAGCTCACTCAATTTCATCGGCGGCGAAAAAGGCGGCGTGGGCAAATCCGTCACCGCGCGCGTGCTAGCCCAGTATTTCATTGATACGGAAGTATCGTTCATTGGCTTTGACACCGATCGCTCGCATACGTCATTCACACGTTTTTATTCAGATTACGCGTCGCCCGTGATTGTGGACAGCTACGAAGGGCTGGACACTATCGTGGCGGCCTTTGAAGAAGGGGCTGACGAGGCTGAGCACAGCGCCCCCAAAAGCGTGATTGTTGACCTCGCTGCACAAACTGCCGCGCCGCTGACGCGCTGGATCAAGGATTCAGACCTGTTTGCCGTGCTGGCCGACATGGGCATTGCTGTCAATTTTTGGCATGTGGCAGATCCCGGCAAGGACTCAGTGGATTTGCTGGGACGGTTGATCAACACGTTTGAGGACGGGCCCAACTACTTTATCGTCAAGAACTTGGGTCGCGGCTCGGACTTTTCGCTGCTGGACGAATCGCTGGCGATGGAAAAGGCCATTGCGCTGGGTGCCAGAGTGGTCACACTGACCCAATTGCACGAGGCCACGATGCGCAAAATCGACCGCCAGAACGCCAGCTTTTGGGCCGCCATCAACAACCGCGAAGGCTCAGACTATCTGGGCTTGCTGGAACGCCAGCGTGTCAAGCACTGGTTGCGGGCAACCTACAGCACGTTTGACGAGTTGCCGCTTTAAACAGCCTCAAGTTAAATCCCGTTCGGGCTGAGCTTGTAGAAGCCCCTTCGATAAGCTCAGGGTGAACGGTTTACTCAAGCTCAGCCCGAACGGGAATCCAAATGCAATTGGGCCAAATTAGT
>JANOLC010000344.1:0-1822 GCA_031419575.1 Burkholderiales bacterium
CGAGTTGGCAAACGCGTTGATGACATCCAACTCAGGCTTGAGCAAGGTGTAGGGCAGGCCTTCATAGTGCAAGAGTTCGTGCAGCTCCTTGTCCACCTTGATAGCCTGGTCTTCGTCCTGAAACCGCCCAGTGTGCACATATTTTTTATCGCCACGGGCTACCATCACATTCACATTGTTGTGTTGCTTGTACCAGTTCAAAATTTGCAGCCGGGTTTTCGCGACATCGCAAATGTTTTCCGGGTAATGCGAGTTGTAGTACAGCACCTGGGGCAGTGAGCATTCAGTCACCAAGTATTGCACCTGGCCGTCCAGCAGGTCCAGCATTTCAAACTGGCGCTGGGCGATTTGGTACTGGTTTTTGAGCGACTCAAAGTCTTTGCGCCAGACCAATGACTTGGCGTAATCTGGAATGCACTCCACCGTCTTGTGGCGCAGGCTCAAATTCAAAATAATGGCAGCTGAAAACAGCGACTTGTCACACCCCGGGCCGCCAATGATGTTGATGACCTTGGTGGGGTACATCCGCATTTTGTTCTCGGGCAGGCGGTCTGGTACGGCGGTGAATTGCAGGGTCATGGCATCGTCCTTTCAAAACGGCGATGCGCTATCGTAGTCCCAAGCCAGCGGAGTAGGGCAGACTGGGTTGGGCTTGGGTGGAGTGGGCGTTACATCGCCTTGAACAAATGCGCATACAGCCGGCTGACTGACAGCTTCTCGGCCCGCCCGCGCAAGTTGAGCCACAGCTTGCCCGCTTCGTCACGGGTCACAGCGTCTATGGTGCTGGCCTGAACCGCCGTGCCCCGGTGAACTTGCCAGAATGTGTTGGCGTCAAGCTGGGGCAACAGCTCTTTCAATGGCGTGCGGATCAAATATTCGCTGGTGGCCGTCAGCACGCGGATGTATTTGTCGGCAGCTTCAAAATAGATGATCTCGTCAATCGGCACCATGCGAATGGTGCTGCCCACGCTGGCCTGGATCACTTTCAACGGAGCCACAGAAGGCATGGCCAATGCCGACCCGCCCCCCATCAGCCCGCGAAGTTGCACCATGGCTGCTTCTATATTCATAGCAGGAGATCCCCTGCTGGAAAGGACTTGCTGCACTTTTGACACTGTTTTCTGCAAACGGGCCGGCTGAACGGGCTTCAAAACATAGTCCACCGCGTGGGCTTCAAACGCCTGCACGGCGTACTCGTCATAAGCCGTCACAAACACCAAGGCGGGAAAGGGTTTGGGGCCAAGCCATACATCTGCCAGGTCCACAGCCGCATCCAGCCCGCTCACGCCCGGCATACGAATGTCAAAAAACAGCACGTCGGGTTGGCGGGCCAGCGCCTCGCGCACAGCGGACGCGCCATCGCCCACGGTGGCCACGATGTGCAGTTCAGGCCAGGCGCGGGTCAGCTCGGCCTTCAGGGCTGCGGCCAGCAGGGGCTCGTCTTCGGCAATCAGGGCGGTGGGCGTCATTTTTGAGATGATTCACAAGGAAAAGTGATAGCAGTCCCCGTCCCTGTTGGATAGTTAGCTACTATTTTAATAGTAGCCGCCGGGCCGTAAGCTGTGGTGAGGCGCTCGCGCACTTGCGCCAGGCCGAAGCCACTGTCCGCCTCAGCGGTGCTGGCCGAGCGGTGGACGGATGCCGCCATCCCCACCCCGGTGTCCAGCACTTCCAGCGTCAACAGGTGGGCGGTGCAGCGCGCCCGCACGGTGATGCGGCCGCCCTCCACCTTGGGTTCCAACCCGTGTTTGATGCTATTTTCCACAATGGGCTGCAGCAGCAGGGGCGGTACGCTCAAAGCGGCCAATTCAGGCGGCAAGTC
>JANOLC010000345.1:0-5259 GCA_031419575.1 Burkholderiales bacterium
CCAGGGGTTGGCGGGCCAGTCAGGTTGCTTGAGGCCTTTGACGATGCCGTCCACTTGGTGCGCGGCGTGCAGCAAGTTAGAGAGAAATGTGTCTGACAGGCGTGGCAACACACGCTCAAACAAGCGCTCTTTGGCACCCCACACGCGCTGCTCACGCAGGGCCATGGGCAGGGGGCGGCCTTGGTTCATGGCATCTTTGACGCGTTTCAGGGCACGGATGTCTTCGCTCAGCGTGTAGTGCACCAGCACCTCGGCCTCGCCCTCGGCTTGCAGGCCGTCCAGCATGCGCTGCACGCGCTGCGACTGGCCAGCCAGCACGGCTTCGGACAGCTTGAACACGTCGTAACGCGCCACATTCAACACGGCGCTTTCCACCTGCTCGAATGCCAACTCGCCTTGGGGGTACAACAGCGCCAACTTCTGGACTTCCTGGTGGGCGGCCAGCAAATTGCCCTCCACCCGGTCGGCAAAAAATTGCAATGTGCGCTGGCCGTTTTCTCCGGCGGCCACGCGCTGGCCCTGGACTGACAAGCGCTGCGCAATCCATTGTGGCAAGGCGTTGCGCTCGACGGGCTCCACCTGGATGGTGACGCCCAGGCCATCCAGCGCGGTAAACCAGCCACCGGTTTTGGTCATCTTGTCCAGACGCGGCAACATGACGATGGTCAGGGTGGCATCGTTGCCTCGAGACTGCTCGGCCAATTGTTGAATGGCGACGCTGCCGTCTTTGCCGGGCTTGCCCGAGGGAATGCGCAACTCCAGAATTTGCTTGTCGGCAAACAGGCTCAAGGAACCGCCTGCGGCCAGCACCTCGCTCCAGTCAAAGTGGGCACCGGCCACGGTGTGCGAGGTGCGCTCGGTGTAGCCTTGCGCCCTTGCAGTGGCGCGAATGGTGTCGGCACATTCTTGAATCAGCAGGGGCTCATCGCCGTGCAGGGTGTAGAGGCTTTTGAGCCCACGCTGCAGGTGCTGCTGAAGTTGGCCGTGGGCGAGCTGCATGGTCAGCCTGCCATGTCCAGCGGGAATTGCACCAGGCATGCCTCGCGGAAGGGCTCAAAAATCTCGGTGCCGCCTGCAAAGTACAGCTGCAACGCCCGCGAACGGTCTTCTCGGGGTGCTGAAGGGGCGGCAAGAGGGAATGTGGCGTGGGTCATTTTCAACCGCTACAGCGCCTTGATCGCTGCCAAACGCCGCATGAGTTGCTGAACGATATCGGTTTGCATGTCGCGGTACAGCAGGGCTTCCTCGGTTTCCTTGGCCAGCACGGCGGACTCGTTGAAGCTGATGTCGCGCTGTTGCAGCAACTCGGTTTCTTCAATCAGCGCTTTACCTTGCGCCGAGCGCAGCTTGAATTTGACCCGAATGCGCAACTGGAACTCGCGCACCTGGCCCGCAGCGTTCACGCCCACCACAGTTTTCTCGCGCTGCTCGGACACCACATCCAGCACTACCTGCGCAGACCCGGTCGCGCCAGCGGGCGCATCCACACCCACCAGGCGCACATTGCTGGCCAGCGCACGGCGTAATTCCGCCGCCACTTGCCCGCCTGTGGCCGGGTTTACCGCGATAGATTCAAACGCAAAATTGAGCGAGCCGCGTAGCTTGAAGCCACAGCCTGACAATGGACCAGCTAGCAGGCCAGCCACACCAAGGGTGATGCCGATATTGGCACCGCGAGTCAGATATTTCCGGCGATCCATGTCCCTACAGCACCACATTGACCAAGCGGCCCGGCACGAGGATGACGCGTTTGATCGCACCGCCATCCGCCTGCTTTTGCACCAGCTCGGTGGCCACGGCCAAGCGCTCAATCTCGTCCTTGCTGGCACCTGCCGCCACCACGATGGAACCGCGCAGCTTGCCGTTGATTTGCAGCATCAGCTCGATCTCGTCTTGCTTGAGCGCGCTGGCATCTACCTGCGGCCAGATGGCATCCAGCAGCCCACCCCATCGGGACGCATAACCCAAATCCACCCACAGCCTGTGCGTAATATGCGGCGTTGCGGGGTACAGGCAGCGAAGCAAGATGCCAAAACCTTCAATCAACGCCATCTGCGCGCCCGCCGAGTCATGCGCTTTGAAGTCTTCAAGCGCGTTGATCATCTTCATCGCACCCGACACCACGGTGTTGTACTGCAGGCGCTGGTAGTCGTAATCCACCTGCTTGAGCACCGTGTGAATCTCCAGTCGCAAAGACTTTGCTTCTTTGCCAAAATTTATATCATTTAGGCTTGTAGTCCCCGTCATGTTTGAGTTGATAGCTACATAATTCATAGCAGACAGTTTGACGCCAAAGTTCCAGACCCGGCGCAAGAACCGGTAGGAGCCCTCCACCGCCGCGTCGTTCCACTCCAGCGTGGCCTCGGGCGGCGCGGTGAACATGGTGTAGAGGCGGGCGGTATCAGCGCCATATTTTTCAATCAAATCCTGCGTGTCCACGCCGTTGTTTTTGCTTTTGCTCATGGTGCCCACCCCTTCGTAGGTGATGAGCGTACCAGCGGGTAGATGGCCTTTGGCTTCTTTCAGCCGGGCCCCGGTCACCTTGCCAGTGTCGTCATGAATATCTTCCACCTCATGCGGCCAGAAGTACTCCATGCCACCCCGGCCATCAGCCCCGCCTTTGCGGGAGTAAATGTGGTTGAGCACCATGCCCTGCGTGAGCAACTTGGTGAAGGGCTCGTCCACCTTCACCAGATCCATGTCGCGCATCACCTTGGTCCAAAAGCGCGCATACAGCAGGTGCAGGATGGCGTGCTCAATGCCGCCGATGTACTGGTCCATGCCAGAGCGCACAGCCGCACCAGCAGAGTTTTGCATCCAGTAGTCGACCCCGTCGGCCACCATGGCCTGAGCATTGGTGGGGTCGCAGTAGCGCATGAAGTACCAGCTGGAGTCCACAAACGTGTCCATGGTGTCGGTCTCGCGCCGCGCGGCCACACCGCAAACCGGACAAACCACGCCTGCATGAAAGCCTTCGTGGTGGTGCAGCGGGTTGCCGGAGCCATCGGGCACGCAGTCCAGTGGTAACACCACAGGCAGGTCTTTTTCAGGCACGGGCACGGCACCGTGCTCAGGGCAATGAATGATGGGAATCGGCGTGCCCCAGTAGCGCTGCCGGCTCACGCCCCAGTCGCGCAGGCGCCATGTTGTCTTCTTTTCGCCCAAGCCCCGCACTTGCAGGGCGTGGCCTATTGCCTCGACCGCTTCTTGGTGCGTCAAGCCGCTGTAGCTATCGGAATTGATGGTGACGCCACGTTGTTTGTCGCCATACCAGTCCTGCCACCGGTCATAGTCATAAGTGAGGCCGTCCACGTGCACCACCTCGATGATGGGGATATCGTATTTTTTGGCAAAGATGAAGTCACGCTCGTCGTGGGCAGGCACCCCCATCACGGCACCGTCACCGTAACTCATCAGCACGTAGTTACCGACCCAGACTTCGATCTTGTGGCCATTCAGGGGATGGGTCACCAACAGGCCCGTGCGCATGCCAACTTTCTCGCGCGCGGCCAACTCGGCTTCTGTGGTGCCACCCTGCTTGCATTCGTCTATAAACGCGACCAGCGCCGGGTTGTTGCGTGCGGCGTGAATCGCCAGCGGGTGCTCTGGGGCGACCGCGCAAAACGTCACGCCCATGATGGTGTCTACCCGGGTGGTGAACACATACAGGTGCCCGCCGCCAATCAACTGGCCGTCG
The DNA here is from genome assembly GCA_031419575.1 of Burkholderiales bacterium. Taxonomy (GTDB): domain Bacteria; phylum Pseudomonadota; class Gammaproteobacteria; order Burkholderiales; family Burkholderiaceae_C; genus JANYCG01. The sequence goes on from JANOLC010000345.1 coordinate 3,698, forward strand.
CCGCCCACGATGTCGTGGGTAAAGGAAAAACGCACGCCTTCGCTCTTGCCAATCCAGTTCTCCTGCATGAGCTTGACGCGCTCCGGCCAGCCCGGCAGACCATTTTGAACGCTGCCCAGCAGCTCTTCGGCATAGTCAGTGATCTTCAAGTAATAGCCGGGGATTTCGCGCCTCTCCACAGTGGCTCCGGTGCGCCAGCCCTTGCCGTCAATCACCTGTTCATTGGCCAGTACGGTCTGGTCGACTGGGTCCCAGTTCACAACTTGGGTCTTGCGGTAGGCAACGCCTTTCTCCAGCATTTTCAGGAACAGCCACTGGTTCCACTTGTAATAGGTGGGGTCGCAGGTGGCCACCTCACGGCTCCAGTCGATGGACAAACCCATGGCCTGCATTTGCTGCTTCATGTACGCAATATTCTCAAACGTCCACTTGGCGGGTGGCACGCCGTTTTTGAGCGCTGCGTTTTCAGCGGGCAGGCCAAACGCGTCCCAACCCATGGGCATCAAGACATTAAAGCCCTTCATGCGCAACTGGCGTGCCAGCATGTCGTTGATGGTGTAGTTACGCACGTGGCCCATGTGCAGTTTGCCGCTGGGGTAGGGCAGCATGGAACACGCATAAAACTTGGGCTTGAGATTGCCCTGCGCGTCCAGTGCGCCCTCGGTCACCCGGTAGGCTTCATGGCCGCCCCATAATGGTTCAGACCAATGGGCCTGCGCAGATTTTTCGACGTCGAGGTGGTTGTATTTGTCTTGCATGGGGAATTTACCGTGGCAGCAGGAGTGCTGCGGTCTTTTGATTTTAGATTTATCAGCGGGGCGCGGGCGATTTTTCAACCGCATCCGCTACGAAGCCAATGCGGTTCAGCCCGGCCTTTTGCGCTGCGCCCATCACTTCAACCACCCGGCCATACGGCACTGCCTGGTCGGCCCGCAGCTGCACTTCAGTGTCGGGATTTTGAGTCGCGGCTTGCGTCAATTGGCGAGCCAGCTCCGCGGCGGTGACGGGCTTGTCGCTCAGATAGGTTTGCCCGGTCTTGTCCACCACCAAGGTGATGAATTTGGGCGCGTCGTTGGGTTGCGCCGCGCTGGTTTTGGGCAAATCCAGCTTGATGGAGCTGGCCAACAAAGGCGCGGTGATGATGAAAATCACCAGCAACACCAACATCACATCAATCAACGGGGTCATGTTGATCTCGCTCATGGGCGGCTTGCCCGGCGTTCGCTCTAATCTGCCAAAATTGGCCCCCACGCTTGTCGCTTCGCGTACTACGCTGCCCCCCGAGGGGGCCGTGACTTGCTTGGGGCGGCCCGGCGCGGCGTCAACCTCCATGGTCAACTTTCCGCTCGTACAGCCAAATCGCGCAGATCTCGCGCAAAACCTTCCAGATCCGCCTCAATGCGGCCAATGCTGCGGCCCAACACGTTGTAAGCCAGCACGGCGGGAATCGCCACTGCCAGACCAGCCGCGGTCATGATGAGCGCCTCGCCGACCGGACCAGAGATTTTGTCGATGGTGATTTGCCCGGCGTTTGAAATACCGATGAGCGCGTGATAGATGCC
>JANOLC010000346.1:0-6528 GCA_031419575.1 Burkholderiales bacterium
CTCTTTGGGCTTTGCTTGAGTTGTCGCATTGCCTGCTTCCGTTCCGGCTGAGCTTGTCGAAGCCCCTTCGACAAGCTCAGGGCGAACGGCATAGATGCCGCGTTGCCGCAGCTCAGCCCGCAGCGCCAGCAGCACGTAAAACATCACACCCACCCCGGCGATGGACTTGCTCTCGAACGGGCACCCTGGCTGGTTGGGGTTGACGATGACATCCGCATCGGGCAGCTCGATCTGGCCGTTGACGATGGCTGGCAAATGGTGGTCGGTCACCAGCACTTGCAGGCCCAGCGTCCGCGCCTTGGCCACGCCTTCAAAACTGGCAATGCCGTTGTCCACGGTGATCAGCACGTCTGCGCCGCTGTCTTTCACCCGCTGGGAGATGGGTGCCGTCAGTCCGTAGCCATCGACCACGCGGTCGGGCACCATATAGCTCACGTGCTGGGCACCCAGCAGGCGCAGACCCCGAATGCCCACGGCGCAGGCGGTGGCACCATCGCAGTCGTAGTCGGCTACGATGCACAGCTTTTTCTGGGCGGCAATGGCATCGGCCAGCAGCACGGCGGCCTGGGCGGCACCCTTCAGGCTGGCGGGGGGCAGCAACAGCGCCAGTCCATCGTCAAGTTCACTTTTGCTGGTCACGCCGCGCGACGAATACAGGCGGGCCAGCAGTGGGTGAACCCCGGCTTGCTCCAGCGCCCAGACAGCGCGGGGGGGGATTTCTCTAGCTATTAGCTTCATAGCAAACTAATGATTGTGGACGGGGACTTGGGGGCTAAAAAGCTTGTAATTTCTTGGAAAAAGCGTTTGAAAGGCCCTGTGGGCGCTCCGGCATACGTCTGCGTGCTGCGCTCACCACACAAAGTCAGCGTGACTTTATTGCCGCGCTCCAGGGCGATCAGAAGCTGGGCACATTCGGTGGCGTCAATTTGCTGCCACGCTTGCGACCACACTGACCAGTCGTCACGCACAGCAGCGTCACGCAGGCTAACCGGCACGGTTGGGCGAACCGCCGCCGGTTGGACGGGTCCCGTCGGCAAAACACCCGTGCCGCTGACCCAGAACGAATTCACGGCAGGCAGCCCGCGGCTGGCGCGCGCATCGGTCAGGGGGTGGGTGTAGAGCAGCATTTGCATCTCCTGTTGCAGGCGTCGCAGGCCTTTGGCGGCGTCAGCCTTGGGAATCCAGTCGTCTACCCGCGCACCCAGCACCCGGTAGGGGGAGGCCGTGGCCAAGCCTGCAAACACCGCACCACAGGCCAGCCAGCGGGTGGCCGTGTCAAACACCAGCGTGATGCCGTCCTCTGAAAAATAGGGCTGCATGGCGGCCAGCAGTTGCCGGGATTCGTCGTCCTGCAAATCCAGCGCGCGGGGTGAAACCATGGTGATGTGGTTGGTTTGCACCGCCCAGTGGCAGGGCGTGATGACCGCCCAATGGTCTGTGACAGCCACCGGGTGGCCGGCCTGCGTCGCGTGCCATGCGCCCCAGGGTACCTGGCCGTCTGGCGTGACATTGGCCTGAAAAATGCCATGGGCAGCCGCCAGCGCCCGCTCGTGCGGAGGGGTCAGCGTGCTGTCATCGGCGCTGTCGGTGGAGGTAGCGTTAAGCTGGCGCAGCAGTTTATCCAAATTCGGCAGTTTTAGGGTGACCAACGCTTGTTGGCAGGCTTGGGACTGGGTGGACGCGTAGGGAATCAGCAGGTGCATTGGAATAGTTGGGATATTTTTCAAGCGGAATTCAACCGAGGATCCAGCGCAAACGCCTCATGGCTTTTGAGTTGGAACAGCCCGGCGGCGGCGGATGCGTCAATCAGCAGGTTCCAGGAATGGGTGCTGACGACGCTGGGAATCAGCAGCATCGCGTGGGCCTTGAGCAGTGCATCGCCAAACTGCTGCTGGGCTTTGCTCACCGTGCCGGGGCGCAACCAGTTGGGGTTGGGCACATCCACAGGATCAATGGTGAAAACGCGCTTTGGCTCAAGAATTTCAAGTTGAACCAGCGTATGGGCCACGGCATCCAGCGTGGCCAAGCCTTTGTGCAGGCCCACCTCAAGAATCGCGGTCGCCGGGTCCAGTGAGGTGTACAACACGCGGTTGCCTTTGGAACTCCAGCGCCCGCCGAACAGGAAGGCGCCTTCAGCCGTGTGCCATGTCTCGAAGTGTTTACTGGTCTCCAGCCGCCATGTCATCAGAGCCGTGCCGCCCAATGCCCCTGGCAAGGGTGTCATCAAGCGTAGACCCCGTACGCCATGCGCGACAGCAATGTTCTGACCAGCTCCGTGCCCTCAGAGCTTTGCAGCAAATCAATCGGCTTGCGTTGGTCCAGACCTATGGCCGGGCTGGCCAGCCAGCGCTCGGCCGCTTCTTGGGAGCCAAACACCTCAATCGCCTGGCTGATAACCGCCACCAAGCGCAAAGTCCGGTCGCTGGCATTGGCATCCAAGGTTTTAGCGGCACTGGCGGCGCGCCGTTGCATGGTGCGCTCGGTGATACCCAGAACGCTGTAAAACTGATTCGCGTTGATGATGGTGAAGGCGTTCATCACCTGCCGGGCATCGACCACACGCACGCCCTTGGTGACCAAGTCGTGCGCTTTGAGGCCGGTCGGACCATTTTGTAGCTTGAGCTTGCTCCAAACGGGAATGCCGGGAGACAGTGTGTGAGATAGGGTTGGTGTGGATGCGCGCATATTGAACTCCAGTTTTGCCATCTGTCGGTATATTTTATGACAAGTGTCTAAGCTGCGTCAATTCAGTGGCCTGCCTCAACGCCTGTCTTTCCCCGTCAGCAGCAATGCCACAATCTCCACCATGCAAATCCCCTATGAACTCATCCTCGGCTGGCGCTACACCCGCGCCAGCCGGGGTACACGGCGCAATGGCTTTATCTCGTTCATCTCGGGCGTGTCGATGCTGGGTATTTCGCTAGGGGTGGCGGCGTTGATCATTGTGTTGAGCGTGATGAACGGTTTTCAAAAAGAAGTGACTAACCGCATGCTCAGTGTGATTTCCCACATCGAGCTGTTTTCACCCGATGGTGCGGCCCTGCCCGACCTGGCCCTGACGCTCAAAGAGGTGAGGGCCAACCCACAGGTGGTGGGTGCCGCGCCTTTCATTGGCGCACAGGGCCTGCTGGGGCGTGGCGAAGACATCAAGGGGGCCATCGTGCGAGGCATCGACCCAGCGCGCGAACCCGAAGTCACCGACCTGGCCGCCGCGTTGAAAGACAGCACACTGGCCAAGCTGGTGCCGGGGCAGTTCGGCATTGTGCTGGGTGGTGAACTGGCCCGCTCCATGGGGGTGCGGGTGGGTGACCCGGTGACGTTGATTGCGCCCAGTGGCCAGGTCTCACCTGCGGGTGTGGTGCCGCGCCTCAAGCAGATGACGGTGGTGGGGCTGTTTGACTCGGGGCATTTTGAGTACGACTCGGGCCTGGCGATGATTCACGTCGACGATGCCGCCAAAATTTTCCGGCTGGAAGGCCCAACCGGCATCCGCCTGAAGCTCAAAGACCTGCACAAGGCGCGTGAGGTGGCGGGTGACCTGGGCAACACGCTGACGGGCCGATTTTTGATCCGCGACTGGACGCGGCAAAACAGCACCTGGTTTGCTGCTGTGCAACTGGAAAAGCGCATGATGTTCATCATCCTGACGCTGATCGTGGCGGTGGCGGCATTCAACCTGGTGAGCACGCTGGTGATGACGGTGACCGACAAACGCGCTGACATCGCCATCCTGCGCACACTGGGGGCCAGCCCCGGCAGCGTGATGGGCATTTTTGTAGTGCAGGGCGCGATGGTGGGCGTGATTGGTACCCTGGCCGGGCTGCTGTTGGGACTGGGTGTGGCGTTCAACATCGACGTGATCGTGCCATTTCTGGAGAAGCTGCTCAGTGCCAGCTTTTTGCCCAAGGACATTTACTTGATCAGCCGCATGCCCAGTGACCCGCAGCAGGCAGACATCGTGCCGATTGCCCTGATCTCGCTGGTGCTGGCGTTTGTGGCCACCATTTACCCAAGCTGGCACGCTAGCCGCGTTAACCCCGCAGAGGCCTTGCGCTATGAGTGATGCCGTACTTCAGGCGAATGCCCTGACCAAGCGCTTCACCGAAGGGCGTCTGGATGTGACCGTGCTCCAGGGCGTTGATCTGCAGGTGTATGCCGGTGAAACACTGGCCATCGTCGGCGCGTCGGGCTCGGGCAAAAGCACCCTGCTGCATTTGCTGGGCGGACTGGATGCCCCGACCAGCGGCTCGGTCATGCTCAGGGGTCAAAATCTAGCCCAGCTGGATGCGGCTGCGCAGGGCCATCTGCGCAACCAACACCTGGGTTTTGTCTACCAGTTTCACCACCTGCTGCCTGAGTTCAGTGCGCTGGACAATGTCGCCATGCCCCTATGGATTCGCCGCCAAGTCCGCGCGGATGCTGCAAAGATAGCTACTAAAATGCTAGCGTTGGTCGGCTTGGCCCATCGTATTCACCATCGCCCGGCCGAGCTATCCGGCGGCGAGCGCCAGCGCGTGGCCATCGCCCGGGCGCTGGTCACCCAACCCGCCTGCGTGCTGGCCGACGAGCCCACCGGCAACCTGGACCGCAGCACGGCAGACGGCGTGTTTGAGCTGATGCTGCAACTCGCCCGCGAACAGGGCACAGCCTTTGTGCTGGCCACGCACGACCAGGCCCTGGCGGCGCGCTGCCAGCGGCAGTTGCGGTTGGTGCAGGGGGCGCTGGCAGCAGCGAATGCCGAACCCACCACATCCCCCTTGGATTGATAATTTGACCGACGACGACCTATGAGCAACACAGATCAAAAAACCGGCTTCACCACCCAAAACGTTCATTCAGACCAGAACTTCGGTGTGGAGCACGGCGGTATTCACAAGCCGATTCACACCTCGGTGCAATACGGCTTTGAGCGGGTGGAAGACCTGATCGGTGTGTTTCAAGGCACCATCAAAGGCGGCTACAACTACGCGCGTCAGGGCACGCCCACCACCGCAGCGCTGGAAGCCAAAATCAACCAGATGGAGCAGGGCCTTGGCACCATCAGTTTTGCCACCGGTATGGCAGCCATCACGGCCACGTTTTTGACGCTGCTTAAGGCAGGCGATCACTTGGTATGCAGCCAGTTTGTGTTTGGCAACACCAACAGCCTGCTGGGCACGCTGCGCGACTTAGGGCTTAGCGTCACCATGGTCGATGCCACGCTGGTCGATAACGTGGCCGCCGCCTTGCAAGCCAACACCCGCATGGTGTTCGTGGAAACCATTGCCAACCCTGGCACGCAAATTCCAGATCTTTTGCCCATCGGCAAACTTTGCGTGGATAAGGGCCTGGTCTATGTGGTGGACAACACCATCACCTCGCCCCTGCTGTTTCGCCCCAGCACTGTGGGGGCCAGCCTGGTCATCAATTCGCTCACCAAAACCATAGCGGGCCATGGCGCTGCCTTGGGCGGCGCGGTCACTGACACAGGCCTGTTCGACTGGAGCAGCTATCCCAATATCTTTGCCAGTTACCGAAAGGGTGATGCACGGCAGTGGGGCTTGCAACAAATCCGTAAAAAGGGCCTGCGTGACATGGGCGGCACCTTGTCCAGCGAACATGCCCACCAAATCAGCGTAGGGGCTGAAACCCTGGCTCTGCGTGTGGCACAGACCAGTGCCACCGCCTTGCAACTGGCCCGGTTTTTAGAGGCCCATCCGGCGGTCAACCGCGTGTATTACCCCCTGCTGCAATCCCACCCCCAACACGCGATCGCCAAACAGCATTTCAGCGCAGGCTCGTGGTTGTTGTCGTTTGAGCTGGGAGGCGAAGCTGCTGCCCTGGCCTTCATCAACCGCTTGAAGTTGCCCGTGGTCGCCACCGGCCTGGGTGATACACGCACGTTGATCATCCCCGTCGCCCCCACGATCTTCTGGGAAGCGGGTGCCCAGGCGCGTGCTGCGATGGGCATTGCAGACGGGTTGATTCGGCTGTCCGTGGGGCTGGAAGACACGGCCGATTTGCTGGCGGACTTTGAGCAGGCGCTGGCCTGACGCCCTGCGAGGGTCCTACAAAATCCGGTTAAACCAAAGCAGTGACAAGGCCGCTGAAGTGATGGCCAGCACGGCCGCTGCCAGCGCCAGCAGGCCGGAGATTTCGGTTTCTTTTTTCTCCACCGTCAGGCGTGAACTCAGGGTCTCGTACACCTTTTTCAAATCAGCCGCCGTGCCAGCATAGAAGTAATCGGCCTGGGTTTTGTTGGCAATGGCTTTGAGGGTTTCCTCGTCCAGCTTCACGCGCATGGACCAGCCTTCAAAACCAATGGTTTCGCCCGTCGTGGTGCCCACGCCCACGGTGTAGACGCGCACGCCGCGTTCAGACGCCATCTTGGCCGCTTCCAGAGAATCCACGCCGGTGGTGCGCTGGCCGTCTGTTAGCAAAATGATAGCGGCTGAGCTATAGCTGCCGGGGACTACAGGCACAAAAGGCTTCTTTTCTTCGGTTTTAGGCTTGTCGATGGACACACCGCGCTGGCGTTCCCGGCCGTAG
>JANOLC010000347.1:0-2746 GCA_031419575.1 Burkholderiales bacterium
TCTTCATGAGGAAATACTCCTAAAAACGATTTATAGAGCGTAAGGGCAGCCGCAACTGCCAGCAATGAGGAAACTACTTATCGGGCCAGCCAATAAGGGTATTCATTGATGCAGGTCAGACGCCAAAACGAATCATTTGTAACTGCGTGCGTCTTCAATGACCTTGCCGTCATTGGGCAGGCTGCCCACAGCCACCAGCTCCACCTCCCCGCGCAGCTTGGTGACATCCCGAATTGCATCACCAATTTTTTGTGCCAGCGCGTCAGGCCCGGCGCAGGCGGTTTCAACCTTCAGCGTCATGGTGTCAGCCGCCATTTCACCCGCCACCACCAGGCGCGCACGCGCAATTTCAGGGAAGCGCTTGATAATGTCGTTCACCTGCTTGGGGTGCACAAACATACCCCGGATTTTGGTGGTCTGGTCGGCGCGGCCCAGCCAGCCTTTGATACGCGTGTTGGTGCGCCCTGTGGGGCAACACCCCGACAACACGGCTGATAAATCACCAGTGCCAAAACGAATCAAGGGGTACACCGGGTTCAGACTGGTGACGACCACTTCACCCACTTCACCCTCCACCACCGGGTCACCGGTACCGGGGCGCACGATTTCCAGAATCACGCCCTCATCGAGCACCAGTCCTTCACGTGCTGACGTTTCATACGCAATCAAACCCAGATCGGCCGTGGCGTAGCACTGGTAGCCCGTTACCCCGCGCTGCGCAAACCAGTCACGCAGGGATGGCGGATAGGCCTCTCCGCCAAACATGGCCTTTGCAACGCTGGGCAGGGCAACACCCATATCAGCGGCCTTTTCAAGAATGATTTTGAAAAAGCTCGGGGTGCCGATGTAGCCCGCCGGTTGCAACTCCTGCATCGCCTGCACCTGCTGTTCGGTCTGCCCCGTGCCACCCGCAAACACAGTGCACCCGAGGGCATGTGCGCCGGTTTCCATCATCGACCCGGCTGGCACAAAGTGGTAGCTGAAGCAGTTGTGGATCAGCTCGCCTGGCCGGAACCCTGCGGCGTAGATAGCGCGAGCCATGCGCCAGTAATCGTTTGACGCCCCTTCAGGCTCATAAATAGGGCCGGGGCTGGCAAAAATGCGGGGCATGTGAGGGCCACAACCCACGGTGCTGAAGCCGCCAAATACATTACCGCCGGGCTTGGTACGGCTGGCCATTTGAAGCGCCAGCAGCTCGTGTTTGCGGGTCACAGGCAAACTCGCCAAGGCCGCGCGGGTGGTGATGCGGGCCGCGTCCACGCCCGCCAAAATCGACGCAAACGCAGCCGATGCGGTTTGGGCATGGGCCACCTGAGCAGGCAAGGCAGCCAGCACAGCGGCTTCGCGCTCGCTTGGGTCGCGGGTCTCCAGCACATCAAAAAAATCAGTCATCAGCAGGGCACTCCTATGCTGGCAATTACTATGTTTTTCATCATGCCAACCAGCGTTTGCGGCGTTTGTAGCTCTTGACATCCTTGAAACTCTTGCGCTCGCCACCACCCATGCCAAGATAAAACTCTTTCACGTCTTCGTTGTTGGCCAGATCACGGGCTATGCCGTCCATCACCACACGGCCTGATTCCATGATGTAGCCGTAGTCAGCGTACTTCAGGGCCATGTTGGTGTTCTGCTCGGCCAGCAAAAAGGTGACCTTTTCTTTTTGGTTAAGGTCTTTGACGATCTCAAACACCTCTTCCACGATTTGCGGAGCCAGACCCATGGACGGCTCATCGAGCAGCACCATGCTGGGGTTGGCCATCAGCGCGCGGCCAATGGCGCACATTTGCTGCTCGCCACCCGATGTGTAGGCCGCCTGGCTGGTGCGCCGGGTTTTAAGGCGCGGGAAATAGGTGTAGACCTTTTCCAGGTTGCGCTCAACCTCGCCCTTGTCTTTGCGGGTGTAGCCCCCCGTCAGCAAATTTTCTTCAATGGTGAGGTGGGCGAAGCAATGACGGCCTTCCATCACCTGCACCACGCCGCGCTGCACCAAGTCGGCAGGTGATAGGCTCTCAATGCGCTCGCCGCGCAACTCAATCGAGCCTTTGGTGACCTCACCCCGCTCCCCGCGCAGCAAATTGGAAATCGCCCGCAAGGTCGTGGTTTTGCCCGCACCGTTGCCACCCAATATGGTCACAATTTTGCCTTCGGGCACGTTCAGGGAAACCCCCTTCAGCACCAGGATGACGTGGTTGTAGATAACCTCGATGCCGTTGACGTTCAAGACGATATTTTTAGGTTCCATAACTTAGCCTTGTTGACCAGATGAAAGCCCCGGCGCGCGACGCTTTCATCTGGCGAGTGGCAAGCGAAGCAAGCCACCCTTTCAGAAACACCGTGGAACCGGCTTTGCCGGGCCGTTGGTGTTGCCCCCGGCAAGGGGGAAAGCAGCCACATGCAATGAGCAAGCCGGGGGGCGTTTTTAGGATTGGCAATCAGCTGGCGTTCTTGGGGTCAATTTTTTGTCGGCAGCATATTTGGCAGCCGTTGATTTGACCAGCGGCTTCAGGATCTGCTCATCCGCCTGCAGCCAGTCGGACGTGAAGTTCCATTTGGCACCGTCCCAAGTGTGGATGCGAGCCCACGAGGCACCCATGTGGTCCGTACAGGAAGTGCTGATAGGGCGCATCACACCGGCAAAACCCAGGGCATCCAGTTTGGGTTGGGTCAGGTTCAGGTTCTCCAGGCCCCATCGAACCTGCTCTCCCGTCATGACTTTGCCCTTGCCAAAGCGTTCCTGCGCGGCGCG
>JANOLC010000348.1:0-2588 GCA_031419575.1 Burkholderiales bacterium
CAGTTCCACCAGCGTCTCAATGCGCTCTCGCAAGCTATGTGCGGCACGCTCATCACAACCCGGCATCAGCGCCACAAATTCGTCTCCGCCGATACGCGCCACGCAATAGGCATGGCCGGCCGTGGCACTGGCCAGCACCTCTCCGGCACGGCGCAGCATGGCGTCTCCGGTGGCATGGCCATCCGAGTCGTTGACTCGTTTGAGGCCATTGAGATCAATCGCCAGCACGCTCATAGGCCAGGGACCCTTGCGCGACACGCGGTTGAGCTCCTCCACATAAAAGGCGCGGTTGCGCAGACGGGTCAGCGAGTCATGCTTACCCAGGTACTCCAGATAGGCCTCGGCCTTTTTGCGCGCCGTGATGTCCACCAGGGAGACCAGCACGCGGTCCCAGTTGGCTTCAAACCCCGCCATCACGGCAAACTGCATGTGAATATTGATCAAGTCACCACTCAATGAGTAGTTGATCACTTCCCGCATTTGAACTGTTTTGCCGCTCCACAAATCCACCAGTTGCTCCGCAAACGAGTGGCGCATCTCATCACGGAAAATCAGGTTCAGCTTGCCGAGCAACTCGTCTTTGTCGTGGGCCGCAAACATCGACAGGGTCTGCCGATTGACATCAATCACCTCAATTTTGTTCATGCAGTTCTGGACAAATTCAGGGTGCACGCTGATGAACACGCGAAAATCTTCAATGCCCCGATCGCGTGCTTCGTCGAGCAGCAATTTGACACTGCTCAACGCGTAATTCACCGTCTGATTGGAGAAATCAAGTTTGCCCTGCCACAGATGGTCTAACTCGGCGACCATGTTCTCGAACATGTCGTCACGGAAGACCTCAGACAAGCGCGACACCAGCTCGTCCTGCGTTTTAGCGGCGAAGACTTGCAGCGTTTTCTGATTGACTTTCAGAACTTTGTAACAGGCCGAACACTGCGACAGTAGCTCAGGCGCTTGTCGAATATGGGTCTTGGGTCGACCACGCCCTGCGAGCGCCATGTCTCAAACAGAGTTTTGAGGGCGCTGTAGTCTTCTAGCCAGAGTGAGATGGGAGCCGACTCGAACAGCTGTTCGAAATCGGCCGATGATGAAACCAATGACATGCCTGAAACCTCCAGGCCGTCATTGTCCCTCAGAGACGATCAGGCGCTGCGGGCAGGACGCTTCTTGGCGTCGCGAGGCACAAACACTTTGCCACCGTTGCCGGCACTGGCAAAACCAGCTGGCTTCAGACCCGCAGGTTTGCTGAATGCGGGCTTGCCAAAGGCAGGCTTGCGGTCACCAAAGTCACTACGGGGTGCGCCTGCATTGAAGCGGTCGCCGCCATTGTTGCGATCACCGGCGAAATTGCGGTCGCCTGCAAAACGATCATTGAAGCCGCCTTTGCGCTCGTAGCTGTGGCCACCGTCGCCGCGATCACCACCACCCGCGTCACGGGGAGCCCCTGCATTGCGGTCATTGAAGCCACCGCGAGGGGCACCAAAACCACCGGCTGGGCGGCCACCGCCAAAACCACCGCCACCACCAGAATTGCGGTCACGCGAGAAGTTGCCACCGCCACCGCCACCGCCACGATTGTCACGACCACCAAAGCTGGGGCGTGATTCAGGCATGCGCTGCTTGGGTTCCAGGCCGGGCACCACTTCAGCCTTGATGGGCTGGCGGTTGTAGCTCTCGATGTCCATGATCTTGCGGCGATCGCGGAACTCGGCAAACGTCACCGCAATACCGTCGCGACCGGCACGGCCCGTGCGGCCAATGCGGTGGGTGTAATCCTCGGCCTTCATCGGCAAGCCAAAGTTGAACACGTGGGTGATGGTGGGCACGTCAATACCACGGGCCGCTACATCGGTAGCCACCAGAATTTGAACGTGACCCTCGCGCAAAGCCATGAGGCGGCGGTTACGCAGACCCTGGTTCAGGGCGCCATGCAGGGCCACGGCGCTGAAGCCGTCTTGCTGCAGGTCATTGGCCAAACCGTCGCACTCAATCTGGGTGCTGGCAAACACGATGGCCTGGTTGATCGTGGTGTCGCGCAACCAGTGGTCCAGCAGCTTGCGCTTGTGCTGAGCTGTGTCAGCCCAGAACATGACTTGCTTGATGTTTTGGTGCTTCTCTTGAGGAGAATCGATCTGCACGCGCTGTGGCTCGCGCATCACGCGGGTGGCCAGTTGCTGAATGCGGGGTGCCAGCGTGGCGCTGAACATCATCGTTTGCTTGCGCTCAATTGTGAGCTGGTTGACTTCGGCCAGGTCATCGGCAAAGCCGAGATCGAGCATGCGGTCGGCTTCGTCAACGACCAGGAATTGGACTTTGTCGAGCTTGATTTGCATGGAACGTTGCAGGTCCAGCAGACGACCTGGCGTGGCCACCACGAGGTTGGCATTTTGCAGCTTGGCAATTTGCAACTGGTAAGGCATGCCGCCCACCACGTTGGCAACCCGCAGACCACGGCAGTGGCGCACCAGATCAATCGCGTCGTGGGCAACCTGTTGGGCCAGCTCACGGGTGGGGCACAAGATCAACGCGCCTGGCTCGGCGGCCTTGAAATGGCGTGGGTTGGTCGGGTCTTTGCGTTTGGCGCG
>JANOLC010000349.1:0-6655 GCA_031419575.1 Burkholderiales bacterium
TAGGTTGCCCAGGTACAGGCAGTCTTGCAGGCCCAGGGCAATGCGGGCCAGGGCGCGGGTGATTTTGCGGGTGACGAAGGTTTCGCCACGCAGCGGACTTTCGTGGTTAAACAGAATGCCGTTGCAGGCATACATGCCATAGGCTTCGCGGTAGTTCACCGTGATCCAGTAGGCGTACATCTTGGCCACGGCATATGGGCTGCGGGGGTAGAAGGGTGTGGTTTCTTTCTGGGGGGTTTCTTGCACCAGGCCATACAGCTCGCTGGTGCTGGCCTGGTAGAAACGGGTCTTTTTCTCCAGCCCCAGGATGCGAATGGCTTCCAGAATGCGCAGGGTGCCCATGCCGTCGGCATCGGCCGTGTATTCGGGGCTCTCTAAGCTCACGGCCACGTGGCTCATGGCTCCCAGGTTGTAGATTTCATCCGGCTGCACCCGCTGGATGATGCGGATGAGGTTGCTGCTGTCGGTTAAATCGCCATAGTGCAACACCAGGTTGCGGGCCGACACGTGGGGGTCTTGGTACAGGTGGTCAATGCGGTCGGTGTTGAAGCTGGACGCGCGGCGTTTGATGCCGTGCACTTCGTAGCCTTTTTTGAGCAGCAGCTCTGCCAGGTAGGAGCCGTCTTGGCCTGTGATGCCGGTGATGAGGGCGACTTTTTTCATATGTTGCAAACGTTGGTTTTAAAAGTAGTGAAATGGGTAACTTGACGGCCTAATTGCCAGCCTAATTCACGGCAGGGTCGCCCGCAAAGCGGTTGCGATGTTCAGGCGCAATGGCGTTGATCATTTGCGCGGCAAACTGGCTTTGAATGACGTAGGCATTTTCGGTGCCCCTGTCGATGGACGACACGCGCACCAGCATGCCGTCTGGCACTTTGCCTTGGAAGGCATAGCTCATTTCGGTGAGTTTTTTGTCGGTGCCGCTTTTGGTGACGTGGTCGCCCACCACTGTCCAGTAGGTGATGGGTTCAAAGCGCTGGCCCAGGTCTGTTTGCAATCGTGTGGCAGCAATGGGCCTGCCCAATAAATCCAATGTGCCACGCTGGTTGTTGGTAAGCCGAAAGCCTTGTGCGGGGTAGCAAATTTCAGGCTTGTGCAGTTGCAGTGCATCGCTTTGATCGCGTCCATAGGCAATGGACAGCATGATGCGGTAACCCGCCGCGTTGACAGAGGTGCGGCTTAGGGTCTCGCTGTAGATTTTGTTAAGCTATTCCTTTTGCTGTGGGTCCACAATTTGCGCTGACAGGTTGAGCTGCTCTTGCCAATCGCCAAACGCGGTGGGCACCATGGCTTTAAGGTTGATGGGCGGGCGCTCATTGGCCAAGCTGATATGCGGGCGCAAGGCCATAGCCAGCCCTGCGGACACGAGCATCAGCACGAGGAGGATGAGGTTTTTGGCGGATAAGGGCATGGGGTTAGGTGGCAGCAGAGGCATCGACACGGCGCTGACGAAAGGACTCAAATTTATGCAGCAGGGTGTCGAAACCAATGATCAGCATCAGCGCGCTTAAAAACAGGACCATGCCCGCAAAGCCGTGCAAAAACCCTTGGCCCGCTGCGTCGCCAAAGTGGTAGGTGATGAGGCTTAGCGTCATCACGCGGATGACGTTGGCGGTGAAGGAGATGGGTACGATCAAAATGGCTAGACCGATGTTTCTGAACCCAGAGTCACGCCGCACCAGGTTAAGGTACAACAGGCCCAGAGCCTCTAGCGTGAGCAGGGTGTGCAGGCCCGCGCAGGCATCAGCCACCATGAGCATGTATTGGCCAATTTGCAAGATAACGCCGTTGCGGCCAATGGGGTAGCCCACCCAAAACAGTACGTGTTCGGCCACGTAAGACACGGCCATTTTCATGGGCATGGTGACGGTGTCAACCACCACGCCGGGCAGCGGAATCATGAAGAGCATGAAAAACAGGGCGAACCATTGCGCCTTGAGCGCGACCACGCCGCGCTTGAGCAGCAGCAGGCCAATTAGCAGCCAGATTACGGAGCCAATTTCAAACAGCAGAATGTCTTGCGAGCGGCCCAGGCTGTAGAGCAGCAGGCCAAAGATAAAAACCGGCCAGCCCCAGGCGCTTGTGGGTTGGCCTTGCGCGGCCAGCTCCATGGCGGGCCAGTTGCGGTACAGCAGCCAAACCGATATGCCCAACACAATGGGGCCGTGCATTTGCGAGTCGCTGCTCCAGATGCCGGTGAACAGGTCATACAGGCTGGGCACATACAGCACGGCCAGGCCGATGATGATGGGCAGCCAGGCCAAAACCTCAGCCCGCCAGGCGGGGGCGCTGGGGGTTGGGAGTGCGGCGGGGGATGTGGTGGGGGTCACGATGTGGCAGTGTGTTGGGGCTGTTGGCTTAGACGGTATTGCTGCAGCCGACTAGTGGGTTTGCCAGGGATGGTTGGCTCTATGTGGCCAGCGGCCAGTAGGGCGCGAATAACTTTGTTAAGCTGACCAGACACTGCTTTTTGGCCCAATGCCGAAGACAGTTGGCTCTTACCCATAGGCTGGGAGACAAGCAATTTGAGTACTTTTGCTTCCATCCTCGAATCTGATTCTGGCTTCGACTCTGGCTGTGACTCTGGCTGCGCCGGTGTGAAAGCCTTGTCTGTGTTCTTGAACACGGTGACGGCCATGCCGCCCTGGGTGGCTTCAAACTCAGGCTCTGGCAAGCCGTAGGCTACAACAGTATCTATGACGCGGCGCACGCCGCTGCCAACTCGCTTGATATGACGCCCCTTGCAAGCCACAGGCTTGATGGGGTGCTCACGCACGCTCACCATCGGGCCAGCTTGGGCGATGAGGTCGACGAGGGATTTGGTGGAGGTCATGACGGGCTGATGACCTTCCAAAGGCTACCTTTGGTATTGCCGATGCGGGTCACACGGCCTTCTTGTTGCAGCTGCTTTAGTGCGCGGTCAACCGTTCGGGTGGTTACATCTAGTTGGGCTGCCACTTCGGGGATGGTGAGTGTGGAATCTTGGCTGAGGGTGGAAAAAACTTTCTCCGACATTTTTCCCGACATTTTTCCCGACATTTCGTCTGACGCGGTTGGGGCTTGGACTTCTTTGCGCTTGAGCGTGACCCGAAATTGGTTGCCTTGGCGGTCGTCGGTGAATTCAATGTGCGGCCAGTCTTTCAGGGCGCGAATGATGCCGCTGCCCATGCCGTGGTAGGGCAGGATGTGAAATGCGTGGGACGCCAGCGCGGGGTTGCGCAGGTTGGAGAGGCCAAACTGGATTTGTTGGGTGTTGAGGTGGTTGGGCAGGTGGCCGGGGCTGACGATCTCAACTCTGTCGGTGTAAATCAGCAGGCGAATGGGGGCGCTGATGAGGTAGTCGCGGTGTACCAGGGCGTTGACGACGATTTCTTCAAGCACGTGGCGGGGGATTTCCAGCTGCCCAGGGCTGTTGAAACCACGGTTGCCTTGAACATGGTGAAGGTTGCGCCCCAGGAATGCCATGCAGTGCTGGTATTGCTGGGCCAGGGTGCCTTCGATGGTTTCACTGTCTAAATATTGGTGGCTATGCAGCACCGTGCCGGGGAAGGCGGCTGCCTTGATGGTGAACGCGGGTAAGTAGATATGGGGCGCGCTGCCAAACAGCATTAGCCCTGCCAAGTTGGGGTGGCCGTTACGGGTGAGGTTCAGGTTTTGCAACAGCTGGGCAAAGTCCAGCCCGGTGGCGGCTAATGGCTTGCTGTAGCGGCGCTCAAAGTAGTTGGTGAAGGCGGTTTGGTCGATGTTGTCAAGGTTGGTAGTGGTTACCGCTTGCTCATCGGCCTGCAGCAAGCCAGATTGCTGGAACATGCGCTGCATTTCTTCACGCGCGGTGACTTGGCGTTTGTCGGCACCGGTTTTGACCCAGATGCGGCCATTGGCATCCACGTAGGGCTTGTTCAACCCCTCGGGC
This sequence comes from Burkholderiales bacterium, assembly GCA_031419575.1. Classification (GTDB taxonomy): domain Bacteria; phylum Pseudomonadota; class Gammaproteobacteria; order Burkholderiales; family Burkholderiaceae_C; genus JANYCG01. Next base: position 3,914 of record JANOLC010000349.1, read on the forward strand.
ACGTCAATCACCATGACCAAGCCGTGCGCGGTTTGCACGTTGGTCGATAGCGGGTTGACTGGGGGCTTGACGTGTTGAGAGGCCGCGTTAGAGAGTATTTGGTTAAGCCGCCCGATGTCGCCCGTAGTCAGGCCAGCCGTGCTGCCGTCATCACAAACGCCAACCAGCAGCAGCCCACCGCCCATGTTGGCAAAAGCCGCCAGCTCAGCAGCCATGCTTTCAGCGTTGGTGAAGTCACGCTTGAATTGATGGCGGCTGTCTTCGCCGCGCGCAATGATGGCTGTGACTTCTGAGGGCGTCATGTTGGTAGTTAGTCGTCGTTCAACACCGAGCCGATCAGCGCCACACCACCGTCTTGCAGGCGGCGGGCGAGTTTGGTGGCGGCGGGAACCAGACTTTTGTTTTTGCGGGCGACCATGAGTGCGGCACCGGCACGGGCGGCGATGATTTCAGCGTCTGCAAAGTCGCCACCGGCGGGGGTGTCGATGATGATGACGTCAAATTGCAACGCGGCGGCGTGCAGCAGGGCACCAAAGGCGTTGCGGCCCAACAATTCTTGCGGGTTGGGCGGCATGGCACCTGCGGGCAAGACGCTCAGGCCCGGCAGGCTGGGCACGGGCCAGGCGGCCTCCAGCCCGGCGCGGCCCGCCAATATGCCAGACAGGCCCACGCTGCGCTCCAGCTTGAATAGGGCTTGTTGGCGTGCGGCGCGCAGGTCGCCATCAATGAGCAAGGTGCGCTCGCCTTGCTGGGCAAAGACGATGGCCAGGTTGGCAGCGATAAAGCTGCGGCCTTCGCCTTTGTCGGGGCTGACGACGGCCAGCACTTTGCGGGCGGGGTCGGTGTTAAACCAGCGCAGCATGAGCTGACTGCGCACGGCGCGCAGGTTTTCGCCCACGCGGCTAAAGGGTTTGTAGGCGGCAACCAGCTCGGGGCTGAGGCTGGTGTCTTGGCCTGACAAATAGACGTAGTCAAACTGGCGAGACAGGGCCAGGTCGATGTCTTCTTTGGTGAGCAGTTTCATGGCAATGGCTGCATCACCAAACTTGAGGTTTTCTTTTTGCTGGCGCTGCATGATGCGCGCGGCGTCTTCCACAGTCAGGCGGCCAATGGAGATCAATATGTCGCCAATGGAGCGCTGTGCACCGGTGGGGGTAGCGGGTGCATTCATGCGCGGGCTCCTTTGGCGGCGTGTTTGAGCATGCCAGCGGCAGAGGCAATGGAGCCGAGCACGGGCATGTTGAGCGCTTCGGCCAGGTCATCAGCAGAACGCACGCGGCGGTTCATGAGCTCGAGCATGAGGGCCAGGCCCACACCCAGCAGGGTGCCCAAAAAGATGGACACCAGGATGTTGAGCAACACGCGGGGTTTGGAGGGAGCCGAGGGGGCAGACGCGGGGTTGAGCACCGAGATATTGGTTTGATTGGTTTGGCTCTCAAGGTTGGTTTGAGAGGCGCGCATGCTGACAGCTTCAAATGCCCGTTGGGCTGATTCGATGTCGCGACGCAGCACGTTGAGCTCATCACGCTGTTTGTTCAGGATTAGCACTTTGGCTTTTTGGGCGGCAAGCGCGCTTTGCAATTGGCCTTCACGCTGTTTGCTGACCTGGTAGGTGGTTTCAATGGAGCTGGTGATTTTGCGAGTTTCTGCATCAAGCTGGTTTTTAAGCGTGGTTAGCTCGGTCTCAGTGCGTTGGGTTTGGGGGTGGTTTTTGCCCAGGTTGACGTTGCTTTCGTTGAGCTTGGCTTCCAGGCGGGCAATGTCGGATTTGAGGCCGTTGATGAGCGGGCTTTGCATGACTTCTGCAATGGTGTCGGCCTTGGCGTTTTGGCGTTTGCTTTGGCTGTCGGTGGTTTGGCCTTGCACACCGGTGAGTTGGCTGGATGTTTCATTCAACTTGGCGGTTTCAAAGTCAACACGCTCGTCTGCCGAGGTGATGCCGTTTTTTTGCTGGTAATCAGACAAGGCTTCTTGCGCTTTTTCCAGCTTGGAGCGCATGGCTTTGGTTTGCTCTTCAAAGAACGCGGCAAATTGACGAGCCGGTGCCAGGCGCAGGTCGAGGTTGACGTCGATGTAGGCTTTGGCAAAGGCGTTGGCGACGGCGGCGGCAAAGTCGGGGTCAGCACCGCTGTAGTTGATGTTGATAACGTTGCTTTCGCGAGAGGGTTTGACGTCGAGCTTTCTCTGCAACAGGTTGGCCAGCCAGTCGAGCAATTGGCCTTTACCTTCGGTGGCTTCTTGCCATTGCGCTTGGATGGCGGGGCTTTCGTCCATGCGCAGCAGTTTGACGACGACTTTGGCGACGCGGTCGCTGTTGATGATGTCAATTTGCGTAGCCATGTAGCCGGGCGCAATCAGGCCTTGGAGCATTTGACCGCTGACGGCATCAGGGGATTTGACGTCCACCACGATGGCAGCACCGGTTGTGTATTCTTTGGGGAGCAGCAGGCTGACGGCTACCGTGGTGGCGACGGTGATAAGGAAGACCAGCAGCGCAACCTTGTACCGGGCACGCAGGATGAGAAGGAATTGTTGAAGTGTCATGTGGCGTGGCCCCGTCGATTAAAAGAGGCTTTCTTTGACGTAGATGACGTCATCAGGCAACACAGGGTCGGTCAGCTGGGGCTCTATTTGTTTGATGGTTCCGTCGGCCGACTTGCGGCTTAGGCGCAGGCGCTTTTCACTGCCGCGCGCGGTGGGGCCACCCCCTTGTGCCAAGGCTTGCATGATGGTCATGTCGCG
>JANOLC010000350.1:0-9060 GCA_031419575.1 Burkholderiales bacterium
CACGATGTAACGCGCCAGCTCTTCCGAACCCAGCAGACGCAGAATGTCTTGCGGATCAGCCGGACCGTCCACCACGGACTCACCCTTGTTGACCACTTGGCCTTCGTGCACCAAGATGTTTTTCTCTTTGGGCACAAGTTCTTCGTGCACGTTACCTTCTGGGTCGGTAATTTGCATGCGAATCTTGCCTTTGGTCTCCTTACCAAACGACACGGTTCCGGTCATCTCGGCCAGCACACCCTTGTCTTTGGGTGAACGCGCCTCGAACAACTCGGCCACACGGGGCAAGCCGCCGGTAATGTCGCGGGTCTTTTGACCTTCGACAGGGATACGAGCCAGCACTTCGCCTGGGCCCACATCCTGGCCGTCACGCACCTGAACCAGCGCGCCAATCGGGAAACCAATTGTCACCGAGTGATCGGTGCCAGGAATCTTCACCTCATTGCCCGTAGCGTCAATCAGCTTGACCTGGGGACGAATCACCTTGGCAGAACCACGGCGCTTAGGATCGATCACCACCAAAGTAGACAGGCCTGTAACCTCATCCACCTGCTTGGCAACCGTGAGACCTTCTTCGACATTCTCGAATTGGGCCTTACCGGCGAACTCTGTGATGATGGGGCGAGTCAATGGGTCCCAGTTGGCCAGAATCGCACCGGCCTTGATGGTTTGATCGGCCTTCACCGTCAGAATGGCACCGTAGGGTACTTTATGACGCTCACGCTCGCGGCCATGCTCGTCGTGAATGACGATCTCGCCAGAGCGGGAAATTACCACCAGTTCCTTTTTGCCATTGGTCACATAGCGCATGGTGGCGTTGAAGCCAATGCTGCCGTTGGACTTGGCTTCAACGCTGGAAGCAATTGCCGCACGCGACGCGGCACCCCCGATGTGGAAGGTCCGCATGGTCAGCTGCGTGCCTGGCTCGCCGATGGACTGCGCAGCAATCACACCGACGGCTTCGCCGCCATTGACCAAGCCACCACGACCCAAGTCGCGGCCATAGCACCTGGCGCAAATGCCAAAGCGGGTTTCGCAAGTCAGTGCGGTGCGCACTTTGACCTCGTCCACGCCCTGCACTTCCAGTTCGTCGATCATGTCTTCGTCAAGCATGGTGCCGGCTGGAGCCAGCACGGCGCGGCTTTCAGGGTGCAGGATATCATCAGCTGCGGTACGACCCAGAATGCGGTCACGCAAGGACTCAATCACTTCACCGCCTTCAACGATGGCCCGCATCAAGTAGCCAGCATGGGTGCCGCAGTCCTGCTCGGTCACCACCAAGTCTTGGGTCACGTCCACCAGACGACGTGTCAGGTAACCCGAGTTAGCCGTTTTCAACGCTGTGTCAGCCAGACCTTTACGCGCACCGTGTGTGGAGATGAAGTACTCCAACACGTTCAGGCCTTCGCGGAAGTTGGCGGTGATGGGCGTCTCAATGATGGAGCCGTCAGGCTTGGCCATCAGACCCCGCATACCGGCTACCTGGCGAATCTGCGCTGCAGAACCACGGGCACCCGAGTCAGCCATCATGTAGATGGAGTTGAAGGACTCTTGCGTGACTTCATTGCCGTGACGGTCAATAACCAGTTCCTTGGAGAGGCGCGCCATCATCACTTTGGAGACTTCGTCGCCTGACTTGCCCCAAATGTCCACCACTTTGTTGTAGCGCTCACCGGCGGTCACCAGACCGGAGACATACTGCTGCTCGATCTCTTTGACCTCCTTCTGGGCGCGGCTAATGATCTCGCCTTTTTCCTGTGGCACCAGCATGTCGTCGATACAGATCGAGATACCGGCCTTGGTGGCCAGGCGGAAACCGGCTTGCAACAACTTGTCGGCAAACACCACGGTCTCTTTCAACCCGCACTTGCGGAAAGACACGTTGATCAGCTTGGAGATTTCCTTCTTTTTCAACGCCTTGTTCAGGTTGGAAAAAGGCAAACCTTTGGGCAAAATTTCGGAAAGCAAGGCCCGGCCGGCCGTGGTTTCCCACAGCTTAGTGGAGGGTACAAACTCTCCGGTTTCTTTGTCTTTGGTGTATTCGGTCAAGCGCACGTTGATGCGTGAATTCAAGCCGACTTCGTCGGCGTCAAAAGCACGCTGAACTTCACCGGTGTCGGCAAAAATCAGGCCTTCACCCTTGCCGTTGATACGATCACGGGTGGTGTAGTACAGGCCCAGCACCACGTCTTGCGAGGGCACGATGGACGGCTCGCCGTTGGACGGGAACAACACGTTGTTGGAGGCCAGCATCAAGGTGCGGCATTCCATCTGCGCTTCTACCGACAAAGGCACGTGGACGGCCATCTGGTCACCGTCAAAGTCAGCGTTGAAAGCCGCACAAACGAGAGGATGCAACTGAATGGCTTTGCCTTCAATCAAGATAGGCTCAAAGGCCTGAATGCCCAAACGGTGCAGCGTAGGCGCACGATTCAACATCACAGGATGCTCTTTGATGACCTCTTCCAGAATGTCCCACACGACGGGCGTGCCGGATTCAACTTCTTTCTTGGCGGCCTTGATGGTGGTGGCAATGCCCATCGCCTCCAGACGCGAGAAGATGAACGGCTTGAACAACTCCAACGCCATCAACTTGGGCAAGCCGCACTGATGGAGTTTGAGCGTAGGGCCCACCACAATCACGGAGCGACCCGAGTAGTCCACCCGCTTGCCCAGCAAGTTTTGGCGGAAACGGCCCGATTTACCTTTGATCATGTCAGCCAGTGACTTGAGCGCGCGCTTGTTGGCGCCCGTCATAGCCTTGCCGCGACGGCCATTGTCCAACAACGAGTCCACTGCTTCTTGCAGCATGCGCTTCTCATTGCGCGCAATGATCTCGGGCGCTTTCAGTTCCAGCAAACGGCGCAGACGGCTGTTGCGGTTGATCACGCGGCGATACAGGTCATTCAGATCTGAGGTCGCGAAGCGGCCGCCGTCCAGCGGCACCAGAGGACGCAAATCCGGTGGCAGCACGGGTAACACTTCCAGCACCATCCACTCGGGCTTGATGCCGGATTTCTTGAACGCTTCCAGCACTTTAAGGCGTTTGGCGTTTTTCTTGATCTTCAGCTCGGAGCCAGTCAAGTCATTACGCAGCTTCTCAATCGAGCCATCAATGTCAATGCTTTGCAGCAAATCCTTGATGCCTTCCGCGCCCATCTTGGCCTGGAATTCGTCGCCGTGTTCCTTGAACTTGGCATCGAAATCGTCCTCGGTCATGATGCTGAATTTCTTCAGTGGGGTCATGCCGGGGTCGGTGACGACATAAGCTTCAAAGTACAACACGCGTTCGATGTCGCGCAAGGTCATGTCGAGCACCAGGCCCAAACGTGACGGCAGCGATTTCAGGAACCAGATGTGCGCGCAAGGGGCAGCCAGGTCGATGTGGCCCATGCGGTCACGGCGAACCTTGGTCTGGGTGACTTCAACGCCGCACTTTTCACAGATAACTCCGCGATGCTTGAGGCGTTTGTACTTGCCGCACAGGCATTCGTAGTCTTTGATAGGGCCGAAAATCTTGGCGCAAAACAGACCATCGCGCTCAGGCTTGAAGGTGCGGTAGTTGATGGTCTCAGGCTTCTTGACTTCGCCAAAAGACCACGAGCGGATCTTCTCGGGCGAGGCCATGCCGATTTTGATGGCATCGAAATGCTCATCCGGCGTGAATTGCTTGAACAGGTCCAATAATGATTTCATGAGTTAAATCCTTCTCGTTTCTCGTTTAGCAATTAACCGCGCTCAAGTTCCATGTCGATCCCGAGAGATCGAATTTCCTTGACCAGCACGTTGAACGATTCCGGCATACCGGCTTCGATGGCATGTTCGCCTTTGACGATGTTTTCGTACACTTTGGTGCGGCCTTGAACGTCGTCGGACTTGACTGTGAGCATTTCTTGCAAGGTGTAGGAAGCGCCGTAAGCTTCCAGCGCCCAGACCTCCATCTCACCGAAACGCTGACCACCGAACTGCGCCTTGCCGCCCAGCGGCTGCTGGGTCACCAAGCTGTAAGGGCCGGTAGAACGCGCATGCATCTTGTCGTCCACCAAGTGATGCAACTTCAGGTAATGCATGTAGCCCACCGTGGTCGTGCGCTCAAACGCATCACCCGAGCGACCGTCGTACAACTGCGCCTGAGTGCGAGTCGCCGTCAAACCCTTGGCCTTGGCCACGTCGTCGGGATAGGCCAGCTGGAGCATGTCACCAATTTCTTGTTCAGTCGCACCGTCAAAAACCGGTGAGGCAAACGGCACGCCAAGCGTCAGTTCTTGCGCCATGTCGCGGATTTCATCGTCAGACAACTGCTTCAAGTCTTCCTTGCGACCAGTGCCGTTGTAAATGCGTTCCATGAACGCACGGATCTCGGTAGCTGCAGCTTCGCGTTGCAGCATGTCACCAATACGGTGACCCAATCCCTTGCCGGCCCAGCCCAAGTGCACTTCAAGCACCTGGCCAATGTTCATGCGCGAAGGCACCCCCAAGGGGTTCAACACAATGTCCACAGGGGTGCCGTCGGCCATGTAAGGCATATCTTCCACGGGGGTGATCTTGGAGACCACGCCCTTATTGCCGTGGCGACCAGCCATTTTGTCGCCCGGCTGCAAGCGGCGCTTGACCGCGATGTAGACCTTGACCATCTTCAGCACGCCGGCTGGTAACTCGTCACCTTGCGTCAACTTCTTGCGTTTCTCTTCAAACGCGAGGTCGAAACTGTGGCGGGTCTGCTCCAACGAGTTCTTGATGCTCTCCAGTTGTGAAGCAGCTTCTTCATCGGCAGGACGAATGTCAAACCAATGGAACTTTTCAACAGCGGTCAGGTAAGCCTTGTCGATCTTGGTTCCCTTGGCAAGCTTTTGCGGTCCACCATTCGCAACCTTGCCGAGCAAAATTTTCTCAATCCGGTCAAAGGCGTCGGCTTCCACAATGCGTAACTGGTCATTCAAATCAAGACGGAAGCGCTTGAGCTCATCATCAATAATTTGTTGTGCGCGGCGGTCACGGGTGATGCCTTCGCGAGTGAAGACCTGCACATCAATGACGGTGCCTTGTGAACCCTGGTCAACACGCAAAGAGGTGTCTTTCACATCGCTGGCTTTTTCACCAAAGATCGCGCGAAGCAGCTTTTCTTCAGGTGTCAGCGTGGTCTCACCTTTAGGCGTGACCTTACCGACCAGCGTATCACCGGGTTGCACTTCTGCACCCACGTAAATAATGCCGGACTCATCCAGACGATTAAGCTGTTGCTCGCTCAGGTTAGGAATATCACGCGTGATTTCTTCTGAACCCAGCTTGGTGTCACGTGCCATGACCACCATTTCCTCGATGTGAATCGAGGTGTAACGGTCTTCAGCCACCACACGCTCGCTGATCAAAATCGAGTCTTCGAAGTTGTAGCCATTCCACGGCATGAACGCGACCAGCATGTTTTGACCGATGGCGATTTCGCCCAGATCAGTCGATGCACCGTCAGCAATCACGTCGCCCTTGGCCAGCTTGTCACCTAGTTTGACGATGGGGCGTTGGTGGATGTTGGTGTTCTGGTTGGAGCGCTGGTACTTGATCAGGTTGTAGATATCCACACCCACTTCACCGGCCAACGCCTCACTGTCGTTCACGCGCACCACAATACGGGTTGCATCGACATAGTCAACCAAACCGCCACGGGTTGCCGTTACCACGGTGCCCGAGTCGATGGCTGCCACGCGTTCGATACCGGTGCCCACCATGGGTTTTTCAGGGCGCAATACAGGCACCGCTTGACGAGACATGTTCGCACCCATCAGCGCGCGGTTCGCGTCATCGTGCTCAAGGAATGGCACCAGGGACGCAGCAACCGACACGATCTGTGCAGGAGACACGTCCATATACTGAACACGCTCCGCACCGCAAAGAATGGACTCGCCCTTTTCACGAGCCGAAACCAAATCACCTGTCAGCTTGCCGTCTTTATCCAAAGCCGCATTGGCCTGGGCAATCACGTACTTGCCTTCTTCAATAGCAGACAAATAATCAATTTCCATCGTCACTTTGCTATCGGCCACACGGCGATACGGTGTTTCAATGAAACCGTATTCGTTCAGGCGGGCATACAAAGCCAGCGAGTTGATCAGACCAATGTTCGGACCTTCAGGTGTCTCAATAGGGCACACACGACCGTAATGAGTCACGTGCACGTCACGCACCTCAAAGCCGGCCCGCTCACGCGTCAAACCACCGGGGCCAAGGGCCGAAACACGGCGCTTGTGGGTAATTTCGGCCAGAGGGTTGGTCTGATCCATGAACTGGGACAGTTGCGAAGCGCCGAAGAACTCTTTGAGCGCTGCGGAAATCGGCTTGCTGTTGATCAGGTCATGCGGCATCAGCGGCTCTTGCTCGGCCTGACCCAAACGCTCTTTCACGGCCTTCTCAATCCGCGCCAAACCGGTGCGGTACTGGTTCTCAGCCAGCTCGCCCACGCAACGAACACGGCGGTTGCCGAGGTGATCGATGTCATCGACTTCGCCGCGGCCGTTGCGCAAGTCCACCAGAATTTTGACGACTGAGAGGATATCTTCGTTGGCCAGCACCATGGGGCCGGTCGATTCCGCACGACCCATTTTGGCGTTGAACTTCATACGACCCACACGCGACAAGTCATACGTATCAGGGTTGTAGAACAGGCGCTGGAACAACGCCTGCACAGCATCTTCTGTCGGTGGCTCGCCAGGGCGCATCATGCGGTAGATGGCAACGCGGGCCGCGAATTCATCCACGGTTTCGTCACTACGCAGCGTCTGCGAAATGTAGGCGCCTTGGTCAAGTTCATTGGTGTAGATGCAGGCCAGATCTTGCACACCGGCTGTACGCAGTTTTTTCAACAACGCTTCCGTCAATTCCTCATTGGCTTTCGCAATGATTTCACCGGTGTCAGCTTCCACAATGTTGCGAGCAACCACTCGACCGACCAGGAAGTCTTCTGGCACGCTGATGTGCGTGGTCAGGCTTTGCTCCAGCTCACGGGTATGGCGTGCCGTAACGCGCTTGTCTTTGGCCACCACCACTTTGCCACTCTTGTCGGTGATGTCAAAGCGGGCGACTTCGCCCCGCAGACGCTCAGCGACAAACTCCATTTGCGCACCACTGTCCATCAACCGAAGGTTGTCGTTCACGAAGAAGTTAGCGAGGATGGACTCATGGTTCAGGCCAATGGCCTTGAGCAGAATCGTGACCGGCATCTTGCGGCGGCGGTCCACGCGGAAGTACAGGATGTCTTTCGGGTCAAACTCGAAATCAAGCCATGAACCTCGGTAGGGAATGATGCGAGCCGAGAACAGCAACTTGCCTGAGCTGTGGGTCTTGCCCTTGTCATGCTCGAAAAATACGCCTGGCGAGCGGTGTAGCTGCGACACGATCACGCGCTCAGTGCCATTGATGATGAAAGAACCCTTGTTAGTCATGAGCGGCACTTCGCCCATGTAAACCTCTTGCTCTTTGACCTCTTTGACGACCTTGTTTTGCGAGGTCGAAGACTCACGGTCATAAATGATCAACTGAACTTTGGCGCGCACGGCAGACGCAAACGTCAAGCCACGGGTCTGGCACTCACGAACGTCAAACGCTGGCTTGGCGAGGTTGTACTCTTGGTACTTCATCTCCACAAAACCATTGTGCGAAACAATCGGAAATGCCGCCTCAAAAGCCGCTTGAAGGCCTTCTACGGTGCGTTTCTTGGGAGCAACATCTGCTTGTAAAAATGCGGTGTACGCATCTTTTTGCATCTGTAGCAAGTAGGGAATTTCAAGCACGCTGTCGCGACTGCCGAAATTTTTGCGAATGCGTTTGCGTTCGGTGTATGTGTAAGCCATGAGATCTCCGGGCAAAGACTAAGGATTCCTGGGTACTTCTTGGTGATTGGCCGCTACCAATCAATGGCGGACGGTTGCACATTGCGTACAACCCGAACCAAGGGCATCTTCTAAGTTGTTTAGAAAACACTGAGAAAAAGTCAATGACTGCTTCTCGGTGCGCTCGCTATGTCTTCATGCATCCAGCTCAATAAGCACTAAAGGCTGGAGGCCCTTGAGGGGCACTCCAGCCTTTGGATTCAACTCAATTACTTGAGTTCAACCTTGGCACCGGCGTCAACCAGTTTTTTCATAGCAGCTTCAGCGTCAGCCTTGGCAATGCCTTCTTTCACGTTCTTGGGTGCGCCATCCACCAAGTCTTTGGCTTCTTTCAAGCCCAGACCGGTGATTTCACGCACAGCCTTGATGACCTGAACTTTTTGCGCGCCTGCTTCAAGCAGAACCACATTGAATTCGGTCTTCTCCTCAACCACAGCAGCTGCAGCACCGCCGCCAGCCGCAGGAGCCGACATGGCTGCAGCGCTCACACCAAATTTCTCTTCGATGGCTTTCACCAAGTCGTTGAGTTCCATGACCGTCATGCTGTCCAGCGCGGTCAAAAATGCGTCTTTATCGAATGCCATTTTGATTTCCTAAAATATTGATTACAAAGTGCGTGCCAGCATCAAGCTGGAACTGCCTCAGCCGGTGCTTCCGGTGCCACTTCAGGTGCTGCCTGGGCGGCGGCCCTTTTCTCCGCAATCGCGGCCAGCACACGGGCGGTACGCGAAATAGGGGACTGCAACAAGCCCAACAACTGTGCCAGCAACACTTCTTTGGAAGGAATGCTTGCCAACTGCTTCACGCCATTGATGTCCAGAGCTTTTCCACCGTATGCACCACCGCGAATCACCAACTTGTCGTTGGTTTTCGCGAAGTCAGCCACCACTTTCGCGGCAGCTACTGCATCTTCAGAGAAGCCATAGATCAGCGGACCGGTCATCAGGTCGGACACAACGGCAAATCCGCTACCAGCGACAGCACGGCGGGCCAGTGTGTTTTTCAACACACTGAGGCTCACACCATTACTGCGCGCTGAAGAGCGCAATTTGGTCATGTCAGCGACCGTGATGCCACGGTATTCCGCCATCACGAGCGTTTGAGCTTTTGCGGCGAGGCCAGTCACATCACTGATGACCGCTTCTTTCTCACTGCGATTAAGACTCAAGGTCTACTCCTT
>JANOLC010000351.1:0-8052 GCA_031419575.1 Burkholderiales bacterium
GCGGTCAATAGAGCGGGAAATACTGAATTGCCCTGATTCAAAGGGATTAAGACCCAGCCGTTATGCAGCATCAACAAACCCGGCGTGAAATACTGAATTGCCCTGATTCAAAGGGATTAAGACATGCCGCAGAATTTGCCAAAGCTCTTGCCGCATGAAATACTGAATTGCCCTGATTCAAAGGGATTAAGACGCGGTCTTCGCCTCGATGGTGCCGTCACGCAAGGAAATACTGAATTGCCCTGATTCAAAGGGATTAAGACAGAGTGCCTGAGACTTAGCACTATCGAATTTTGGGAAATACTGAATTGCCCTGATTCAAAGGAATTAAGACATATCACCCGTATGCGCTGCTGTGTGGGTGCACCGCTGGCCCTTTGAGCACGGCAGCAAACTCTATTCAGACCTGGACCTGGCGTCTGGCCTGCCACCGAGAGCGCCCCCGGCCTTGACCTGACCCTAGCCGAACTCAGGGTCGACCTAGAGGACAGCGCTTTGCCCTGGTGCGTGGATGTTTCGCTGGCGCGGGATTTGCCTGCTTCGCTGCAAGAAATGCAGCGGCAACACGGGATGGATTTAATGCAGACGGCCAAATACGCCACGCAAACCAAGCGCCCACTTCAACGGTCAGCTAAACGGCAAGCTTGCCGACCCCGACCCCGACCCCGATCCCGATCCCGACTACTTCTACCTCGGGCAATGCCGAGTAGTTACTTCGTTTTTGATAGCAAACTATTGATTTTTGACGGCGCCGGGGACTTGAGGCAAAAAACTTTGGTAATTCTACTTTTGAGCCGTGTTCCGCTTGAAATCAAATGCGTGATGCGTGATGCGTGATGCGTGATGCCGTATCATCACGCATCAACTTCTGGAGCAATGATGCGCACCACCCTCGACATTGCAGACGATGTGCTGTTTGCGGCCAGAGAGATTGCACGGCACGAGAAAAAACCGCTGGGCCAGATCATCAGCGACTTGGCGCGCCGGGCGTTTGCCCAAACTGCCGCAGGCAATCAGGGTGCAGAGCACTACCCTGAGCGGGTTGAAATCGCCCCGCCTCAGGTGTCAGAGCGGTTGGCTGCCTACGGTATCCGCCCATTACCATCCCGAGGCGGCGTTATCAGCAACGAGCTGATTGACCGTTTGCGGGATGCTGAGGGCATTTGATGAGGGCGCTGCTCGACATCAACGTGCTCATTGCCCTGCATGACCGTGATCACGTGCACCACCAGCGTGCGGCGCTCTGGTTTGAAGCCAACATTGCCCAAGGCTGGGCCAGCTGCCCACTGACACAAAACGGCTGCTTACGCATCATGAGTCAGCCGGGCTACAGCAGCTCCCAGCCGCTGGCTGTTTTGGTAACCATGCTGCAAAGCTCAACGACCGCCCCAGTCCACCAGCTTTGGGCTGATGACATCAGCCTGCTGGATGCAGCCTGTTTTAACCATGCCCACATCCACGGTCCTGGCCAATTGACCGATCTGTACTTGCTAGGGCTAGCCGTAAAAAATGGTGGACGACTGGTCAGTTTTGACAGACGAATTCCGCTGACCGCTGTGCATGGCGCGCTCGCTGAAAATTTGGTAACGCTGTAGAAATTGAATGGCATCGGCAAGTCAGCCCGCCCCCTCATCAGGTACCTGCCCGTCGATGTAGTACCACTGCCCCGCCTCCCGCACAAAACGGCTGATCTCATGCATGCGTTGTGCTTTGCCATTGTCTTTCAGGCGGGCAACAAATTCCACCACACCAGCATCGCCTGACATGGCGGCGTGGCGCACCTCCAGGCCCAGCCATTTGACGGGTGACAGCGCCAGCTCTCCCGGCGAGGTGGACGGGTGCCAGGTGGTCAACAGGTAGTTAATCAGGCCCAGTGCATAAGCGCTGTAGCGGGAGCGCATCAGCGCCTCGGGGGTGGGGGCGCCGGGGCCGTCACCCGTGTCAAAACGTTGGTGATGGGGGCCGCAGCACTCACCGTAAGGCAGGCCGCTGTCACACGGGCAGGGAGCCGTGGCGCGATGCAGGTTCTTTTTCATGCCGGGTCTCGCACATCAGCCACTGGCTTGCTGCCGAAGTCTGGCCGGGCCAGATAGGCCAACAGGCGGGCAGCGGCATCGGTGGGTGATGTCAATGCGCCGGTTTCCTTCAGATTGACGAAAGTCGCACGGCCGGGAAAACCGGTCGGGTCGCCAGCGCGCAAGTCAGCCTGCATGTCGGTGTCGATCACGCCGGGTGCGATGGACACAATGCGGGCGCCGTGGGTGTGGGCTGCTTCGTCCAGCGCCACGCAGCGGCTGAAATGGTCCAACCCCGCTTTGGCAGCACAGTACATCGCTGAGCCCGCCATGGTGTTGCGACCCAGGCCGGATGAGATGTTGAGGATTTTGCGCGGCATGGCCCAGGTGCGGGTGGCCGTCAAAAAAGCTGCGGTGAGCAGCATGGGGGCTTCCAGATCAACGCGCAAGGTGGTGACAATACTGGTCGCATCCAGCGGGTCCAGTGGGCCCATTCGCCCGATGATGCCTGCGTTGTTGATCAGCGTGGCACTGGCCAATGGGCTAACCGCTTGCGCAACCAGCCAACCCAGCAACTGGGAGGCCACCGGCGCAGGCTCGGCCAGGTCAGCGGACCATTGAACCAGTGAGGCACCCTGTTGCGCGGCCAGCGCTTGTAATTCAGGTGATGTTGCGCGTGAGATGCACAACAACAGCGCGTCAGGTGTGCACAACTGCTGCGCCATAGCCAGACCCATGCCGCGTGATGCCCCCGTGAGGACGGTGAGGTGTTTCATGGTGTTTCCTTCATCCAGCCATTGTGCCGTGCACAATCACGCCCATGAAACCACCCGCAAGACTGCAAGCGTTAGTTGAAGAAGGCCTGATCGACACCGTGGTGCGTCAGCTGATGAGTGGCAAAGAGGCCATGGTCTTTGTGGTGCGTTGTGGGGATGAGACACGCTGTGCCAAGGTTTACAAAGAGGCCACCAACCGCAGCTTTCGCCAGGCCGTGGACTACACCGAAAACCGCAAGGTCAAGAATTCACGCCAGGCACGCGCGATGGCCAAGGGCACCAAGTTTGGCCGTCAGGCGCAAGAGGCTGCCTGGCAAAGCGCTGAAGTTGATGCCTTGTACCGCCTCGCCGATGCGGGGGTGCGAGTGCCCAAGCCTTACAACTTCTTTGAAGGCGTGTTGTTAATGGAGCTGGTGACCGACGAGCACGGCGATGCCGCACCACGCCTGAACGATGTGCAGTTCACGCCCGACGAGGCGCGCAGGCATCACACCAGCCTGTTAGCCGAAGTGGTGCGCATGTTGAGTGCCGGGGTGGTGCACGGTGATTTGTCGGAATTCAATATTTTGTTGGGGCACGACCAGGGTGCCGCGCGACCCGTCATCATTGACCTGCCTCAGGCTGTGGACGCAGCGGGCAACAACCATGCACAGCGCATGTTGCTGCGCGACGTGGCCAATCTGCGAGATTTCTTTGGCCAGTTTGCGCCCGACTTGCTGGCAACCGATTTCGGCCCTGAAATTTGGGACCTGTACGTGCGGGGTGTGCTCGACGTGGATGTGGCCCTCACGGGCCGATTCAAGCGCCCGGATGTGCCGACCGATGTGGGTGGCGTGTTGCGCGAGATTGACGACGCCCGGGCTGAGGATGCGGCGCGCCGCTTGCGGATGCAAACAGCGCGTTAGGCGGAATCGGCGGGATAGGCTGACGAATCAAATTCACCCGCCACAGTGCTACTTATTTGCGGCAGCCGAACTGGCCTTTTTTAGTGTTCTCAAAATAAGTCAGTTCCCCGACGCAAACGGTTTTCACTGCGGGCAATGCCGTGCCAGGTTTGGCTGAGCAAGAAAATGCGCCCGACTTGGCGTTAAACGATTTGGGCACCACTTTCCAGTTCTGCGGGCACACATTGGCGGCGGTCACCGCAACGGGCTTGGCCGCAGGGGCGGGCGCGGTGGGTGCAGCAACGGGCTTGGGCGCTT
Organism: Burkholderiales bacterium; assembly: GCA_031419575.1. Taxonomy (GTDB): domain Bacteria; phylum Pseudomonadota; class Gammaproteobacteria; order Burkholderiales; family Burkholderiaceae_C; genus JANYCG01. Next base: position 3,994 of record JANOLC010000351.1, read on the forward strand.
CGGTAATAGTTACCGTGGCCATTTTGTCTGCGCCCGTGCAGTTGGGGTGCGACTGCACGTGGCGACCGCCCATGCTCAACGTGTATTGCCCAGCTTTGGCGTAGGTATGCGCAAAATTGTAGGGAGGGACTGTTTTGGCATCAGACACTCCTTCCACCGAAGTGCCATCACCAAAAAATACGATGAACCCACAGAAGTTGTTAGATGTCACATCAATGGTGGCGGTGACGGTAACAGGCTCGCCCGTCTTGGCGGCTTGAGGGCTGACCGATAGACCCCCAATGAACTGGGCATGGGCACCGGCCGCGAACAGACCCGTCATGGAAGCAACGAGGAGCAAGGTGTTGATTTTCATTTTTTAAATTCCTAAAGTTGGGTGCGCTGGTATTGTGCGCCAGTCACCTCAGAGAAGCCATTGGTGCTGTCTTTATTCTTGTCATAGCTTTCGCGCCACAGCCTTTAGCGGGCCAGGCTCAAGATGTCCCAGCCACGAGACTTGGCTTGCGCGCGAAGTCTTGCATCCGGGTCTACGGCAATGGCGTGATCAACCGCTGACAACAATGGCAGATCATTGATGGAATCACTGTAGGCAGTGCTCTCAAAATGCCTCAGCTTGTGCCCCGCTGCGGTTAGCCAGGCATGCAAACGCAGCACCTTGCCGTCGCGCATATTCAGGTCACCCGTGCAGCACCCTGTGAAAATGCCATTGATCACTTCCGGGTCTGTCGCGATCAAGTGCTCAATGCCAAAGTAAATGGCAGTGAGCTCCGTGATGAATCGGTTAGTGGCTGTGGTCATGATGACCAAATCGCCCGCATCCACGTGGCGGCTGACCAGATCGATCGCAGACCGGGGAACCCGCGGCACGATGTGTGTCCGCAAAAACTGTTGGCGCAGCGGTTCCCATTCTTTGGGAGACTTGCCTGCCAGCGTGCCCACGTAAAAATTGGCAAACTCGTTGAGCCCGACGGTTCCAGCCCGGTAGCGCGCATCCATGTCGGCATTTTGCGGCGCAAAAACGTCGCGTGCCAACACACCCTCATCCATCAAAAAGTTGCACCACAGCACATCACTGTCACCACTGAGCAGCGTGTGGTCCAGATCAAATAAAGTCAGTTTCATGCCTGCCTGAGATGCCAGGCCTTGGGCCGGGTGAAGGTCTGGATACCGTAGGTGGACAGGGTCAGGCCGATGCCTGAATCACCATGGCCGCTCCAGGGCAGGCGCGGGCTCACGCGGTCGCAGCAGTTCCAGTAAACGCTGCCTGCATTGACTTGTGCCAGCAAAGTTTTGGCACGCGCTTCATCGGGGGTGAAAACACCAGCGGTCAGGCCGTAGCGAGTGTCGTTCATCAGCTGTAAGGCCTCGGCGTCACCCGAAACTTTCTGGATACCGATGATGGGACCAAAACTTTCCTCACACATCAGCGCCATGCTGTGGTTTACGTTGGTGAACACGGTGGGGGCATACCAGTTACCGGGGCCAGGCAGACGTGCACCGCCAGCAAGCAGAGTCGCGCCTTTGCTCAGGGCATCTGCAACTTGCACGTCCAGCACATCCAGCTGCGGTGCCCGCGTGATGGCACCGATGTAAGTGTCTTCGCTGGTAGGGTCGCCCACCTTGAAGCCCCGCACCGTGACCATGAACGCCGCCACAAACGCCTCAAAAATTTTCTCGTGCACGTAGATGCGCTCGACCGAGCAGCAGCTCTGCCCGGTGTTGTACATCGCCCCGTCGGCCAGTGACTCGGCGGCGTTTTGGGGGTTGGCGTCCTCGCAAACGTAGGTCGGGTCTTTGCCACCCAGTTCCAGTTGCAGCTTGACCAAGCGCGGGCCCATGGCTTGGGCGATCTTGGTACCTGTAGCGACCGAACCGGTAAAGAACAGGCCGTCAATTTCCTGCGCCTGCAACGCAGCCCCTACCTCACCACCACCAACCACGGCCACGAAAACATTCTGCGGCACACCCGCTTCATGCAACAGTCGCGCAATCGCCAGTCCAGTAAGTGTGGCAAATTCAGAGGGTTTATACAGCACAACATTGCCGGTGAGCAACGCGGGGATAAACACATTGCCACCCACAAACCAGGGGTAATTCCAGGCTGAAATGTTGGCCACCACACCCAGCGGAATAGGCTGGATCTGCTCGGTCATGCCGCCCTCATTGAAGACGGTTTGCGTTTGCAGCTGAGCGTCCACCTCGGCCAGGAAGAAGTCGATGCGGCCCAGCAAGCCGTTGAGCTCGTTGCGCGACATCTTGATGGGTTTGCCGGTCTCACAGGTCATGGTGGCGGCCAGTGTTTCCAGCTGTGCCACGATGGCTGCGCGAAACCGCTTGATGCAGGCTTTGCGCTCTGGCAGCGGCGTGGCGGCCCAGGCAGGTTGGGCGGCACGGGCTGCAGTTGCCTTGGTAGCAACGGACGCAGAATCGTCTGCCGGTATGGTGGCGATCAATGCCCCGGTGGCGGGGTTGTGAATGGCAAGTTGGTTCATGAGAATCCGTTCGCACTGAGCTTGTCGAAGTGACTGGGTTGAAGTAGGGGTTAGTGCTGGGTAGCAGCCTCGACAGGCTTAGCCTGAACGGGCTGCCAGCGCCGCCTCAAGAAAGTCGGCCAGCAAGGGCGAGTCATCCATCGTGCCCAGCCCGGGCTGATGGAACTCGGGGTGCCACTGCACAGCCGCAACATAGGTGGGGCCGGTGTGGCGGATGGCTTCAATCATGCCGTCGTCAGGGCAACGTGCCTCGACCACAAAACCGGGAGCCAGGTCCTTGATGCCTTGATGATGAATGCTATTGATTTTGTAGCTATCTACGCCCGCCAGTAGCTGACTTAACCGGGTTTCGGGCACAAGGTCTAGTTGGTGGAAGTTGGTGTCGTAGGTATCCGCATCGCGATGGACCAACGCATCGGGCCTTTGCGTGGCAATGTCCTGAAACAGGGTACCGCCAAAAGCCACGTTGATGAGTTGCAGGCCACGGCACACACCAAACACGGGTTTGCCGGCTGCCACAAAAGCCTTGACCAGTGCCTGCTCATACGCGTCACGAACGCGGTCCCCGCTCCACTGCTCCTTGAGCGGCGTTTCGCCGTAACTGCCGGGCCATACATCGGCACCACCGTGTAACACCAGGCCGTCCAGCCACTGGGCGTAGTCATCAAAGTGAACTTCGCCCCGGAAAGTGTCACCTGACGGCGAAGGAATCATGACCGGCAGGGCACCCTGCGACATGACCCAATGTGCCATGGACTGCTCCACGTATTGCAGCGTTTTCTTGGCGAACGCCGCCCGTGCCGGGTCCGGGTGTAAAAAGCAGGCGCTGATACCAATTTTGAGGCGCGTCGCCGTTCGCCCTGAGCTTGTCGAAGGGCTGGCTTCGACAAGGCCTGTCCTGAGCCCTTCGAAGGGCTCAGTCCGAACAGATTTTGTGTTCACATTGCCGCCCTGAAAAGCCGTTCAAAATCCGCGGCCGTGCACGGTCGTGGGTTGGTCTGATGGCAAATATCGGCGACGGCAATCTCCACCAGCCGCGCCATATGCTCCGGCTTCACGCCGTGGGATGCCAGGCCGCCCGTGATGCCCACGCTGACCTTGAGCTGCTTGAGCCAAGACACAAACCCCTTACCACCGCTGGCAACACCGCACACGTGGGCCAGCTCGTCAAACTTGCCCTGCACGGCTTCAAAGTTCCAGGCCATCACGGTGTCAATCATCAACGCATTGGCCAGGCCGTGGTGCAGGTCACACACGGCACCCAGGGCATGGGCGCAAGAGTGCACAGCGCCCAAGTCTTTCTGGAAAGCGATCGCACCCATCATGGACGACATCATCATGTCACTGCGGGCTTTCAAATTGCCCGGCTCCTTGACGGCGGCAAGCAGTGCGGCGGCGGCAATGCGTGTGCCTTCAGCGCGATGCCGTCGCACAGCGGGTGGTAGGCGGGGGAGAGGTAGCTCTCGATGTTGTGGGTTAACGCGTCCATGCCGGTGGCGGCGGTCACATGGGCGGGCAGACCGAGCGTCAACTAGGGGTCGGCAAACACGCATTTCGCCAGAATTTT
>JANOLC010000352.1:0-3477 GCA_031419575.1 Burkholderiales bacterium
GAACGTGGTGGACGCCATCGTGCAACTGACCGATGGCGGTGCCGACTACAGCTTTGAGTGCATTGGCAACACCAAGGTGATGCGTCAGGCGCTGGAGTGCACGCACAAGGGCTGGGGCCGCAGCATCATCATTGGCGTAGCCGAAGCGGGAGCCGAGATCAGCACCCGTCCCTTCCAGCTGGTCACCGGGCGCAAGTGGGAGGGCTCGGCTTTTGGCGGCGCACGGGGCCGCACCGATGTACCCAAAATTGTGGACTGGTACATGGAAGGCAAGATCAACATCGATGACCTCATCACCCACACCATGCCGCTGGAAGACATCAACAAGGGCTTTGATTTGATGAAGAGCGGCGAGTCGATTCGCGGGGTGGTGTTGTACTGAGCTCTTTAAGGGCTCTTTGACAGTTTCATTGAGGAATTTCACGGACAAATAGCCCACAATTCCCGGCCAATATTTAACAGTTTGCTATCTATTTTGAAGTAATGATAAAACTTGAACCGTTTCGCCACGTCACCGCCGGTGTACTGGACATTGCCTTGTTTGAAGCCGGTCCGGCGGATGGCGCGCCAGTTTTCCTGATGCACGGTTTTCCGTATGACGTCCACACCTATGCCGAGGTGGTGCCACTGCTGGTTACCCAGGGCTGCCATGTGTTTGTGCCGTCCCTGCGTGGCTTTGGCGCGACGCGCTTCCTGAGTGATGCCACGCCCCGCTCTGGCGAACAAGCCGCGCTGGGTGGTGACCTGCTGGCACTTCTGGATGCCCTGCAAATCCCCAAAGCTGTTCTGGCAGGTTACGACTGGGGTGGTCGCGCGGCGTGTGTGGTGGCGGCCTTGTGGCCCGAGCGCTGCGCCGGGTTGCTGTCATTCAACAGCTACAACATCCAGAACATCGCGCGGGCGATGGAGCCCGACACGCCCGAGAACGAGTTGAGCCTTTGGTACCAGTACTACTTTCACAGCGAACGCGGCCGCAAGGGTTTGATCAAAGACCGGCGCGCCGTTTGCCGCCTGCTATGGAAACTGTGGTCGCCCACCTGGGCGTTTGACGACGCCACCTTTGAACGCAGCGCGGCAGCGTTTGACAACCCGGACTTTGTGGAAGTGGTGATTCAGTCCTATCGGCACCGTTTTGCATTGGCAGATGGTGACCCGGCTTACCTGGACATTGAGAAACGGCTGGCAGCCCAGCCCGTGATCACCGTACCCAGCATCACCTTTGATGGTGCGGATGACGGTGTGCGCCCGGTCGCGCCCGCGTCACAACATGCCCACTTTTTTACCGGGCCTCGCTCTCACCGGGTCGTACCCGGCGTTGGGCACAACATGCCGCAAGAAGTGCCGCAGGTGTTTGCCGATGCGGTCATGGAATTGGTGCGGGCGGCTTAGTCTTGTCATTAAATTCCACAAAATCAATATTAATAGCAAACTATTTAATATTGACGCGGACTTCAGCAGTATTTGCAAAGTGCAGATCGATCCGGTTCACAGCACCATCACGGGTGTAGATGGCTTGGTAAGCCAGGCCACGCACGATCAGGCGGCCTAAGCCACCTATCGGGCGCTCTTCCAGAGAGAGTCCGGCCTGCTCATGGGTGGCATCCAGCCCGTTAAAGGGGTCAAAGGCTTGAAAGCTGTCTTCGTAACGAACATGCAAGACCCCATGAACTTGCATCACTGCCAGGCCGACGTCAGACACGCCCCCTTCCAGCCGGACGCCATGGTAAACGCTGTTGGTGAACAATTCTTCTATGGCAGTGGCAGCTTTTTGCACCAGCACCCGATCGCATTGAGGGCACAGGCTTTCCAGATGTGCCAAGATCGCTGGCAGCGCTGCCATGCCGGCTGGGAAGCGATATATTATTCCGTGGGACAGGTTCACTGATGGAGTCGTCCGTCAAAAAGGAAACATATGAAACAGCATTATTTTTTATCATTATGCCTAGGCGTAGCACTGGCGTTGGGTTCCGGCTTGGCATTGGCGCAAGAAGCGGGGGTCGTGAAAACCAGCAAGGGCAATGCAACACTGGAGCGAGCCGGCGAAAAGCTGGCGGTGTCCGTGGGTAGCAAAGTACTGGTGAATGACCACGTGATGACCGGGCCGGATGGCGCCGTAGGAATCATGCTGCGCGACAACACCATGTTGTCAGCGGGGCCGAACTCCAGCCTGCAGATGAATAAGTTTGCCTTTGACACCACCACCAATGCAGGAGTGATTGATGCCAGCGTGAAACGCGGCACGGTGGCCGTGATCTCTGGAAAAATTGCAAAATCGACCCCGGAGAACGTGAGCTTTTCAACCCCGACCATGACGCTGGGGGTGCGGGGCACCGAGTTCATCATTGAAGCCGGGCCGGGGAGTAATTGACATGGACGTCATCGTTGTTCCCCTGATTGCACTGCTGGGCTACCTGGTGTTTCAGGGACCTCCGCAAGACCGCGTGACGTTATTACCGGACAACACAGGCACGGTGGGTGCCGTGTTCGTTAAAACGGCCAAGGGCGAGCAGTTGCTGAACACGGCCTATGCCAGCGCAGATGTATCCACCCGGGGCCTTCTCTCTACCCGTCTGCAAGAGGAGACCGCGGTACGGGACCGCTACAAAGCAACGCTGGCCGCATTGCCAGCCAAACCAACCTCGTTCACCGTGTACTTTGTATCCGGCTCAGACACCGCACTCACGCCGGACTCGCTGCCCGTTCTGGATCAATTGACGCTTGCCCTGGCCAGCCGCCCGGCCCCCGAAATCATGGTCATTGGCCACACTGACCGGGTCGGCAAACTGGAGGACAACGACGCGCTGTCGGTGCGGCGCGCCAACACTGTGCGCGACATTCTTGCGGGCGTTGGCATGCAGGGCACCACGATTGAGATCGCCGGGCGCGGTGAGCGAGAACCTTTGGTACCCACGGCTGATGAAGTGGCCGAAGAGAAAAACCGCCGGGTCGAAATCAACCTTCGCTAGCGGTTTTCGCTTCCTGGTTGCCCGCAACCGGGTGCCAGCGCAGCATTAAAAGGGTCAAATCATCGGAAGGCTCTGCCTCGCCGACAAACCCGGAAATATCGCCTCGCACGCGGTCAATGGCGACACCCAAGGTTTGGCCCGTAGGCACCGAAGCCAGTGCCACCTGAAGGCGGGTTCCACCATACAACTCTCCGGATTCGTTCATGGCCTCGGTCACCCCATCGGTAATCACACACAAGGTATCGCCGGGGAAGAGTTGTACCCGCTGGGACACATAGACAAAATCGTCCACCACACACAGTGGCGGCCCACCGGTATTGGCGGGCGTGTCAATTTTCTCCACATTGCCGGCCTGGCTCACGCGCCAAGGCGCGTCGTGCCCGGCGTTCACCAGCTCCAGCATGCCGGATTCAACGTCCAGCACGCCCAGTAGCAGCGTGACAAACAACATACCCACGTTTTCGCGCGACAAGTCTTCATTGGCTGCCATCACCACGTGAGCGGGGCCGCC
>JANOLC010000353.1:0-16783 GCA_031419575.1 Burkholderiales bacterium
GGGCAAAGAGATCACTGCGTCCCTCAAAGGCATTGCCGATGGCACGGTGGACATTGTGGTGGGCACCCACAAGCTACTCAGTGAGTCGACCAAGTTCAAGGACCTGGGCCTGCTGATCATTGACGAGGAACACCGCTTTGGTGTGCGCCACAAAGAGCAGATGAAGGCCCTGCGCGCCGAGGTCGATGTGCTGACGCTGACCGCCACGCCTATTCCCCGCACGCTGGGCATGGCGCTGGAAGGTCTGCGCGATTTGAGCGTGATTGCCACCGCGCCGCAACGCCGCCTGGCCATCAAGACTTTTGTGCGCACCGAAGGCAATGGTGTGATCCGCGAAGCGGTGCTGCGCGAGCTGAAACGCGGCGGGCAGGTTTACTTTCTGCATAACGAAGTCGAGACGATTGAGAACCGCCGCGCCAAACTCGAAGAGCTGCTGCCCGAAGCCCGCATTGCGGTGGCCCATGGCCAGATGCCCGAGCGGCAGCTAGAGGCGGTGATGCGCGACTTTGTGGCCCAGCGCTACAACATCTTGCTGTGCTCCACCATCATCGAGACGGGCATTGACGTGCCCACCGCCAACACCATTGTGATGAGCCGTGCCGACAAGTTCGGCCTGGCGCAGTTGCACCAGTTGCGGGGCCGGGTGGGCCGCAGCCACCACCAAGCCTATGCCTATTTGATGGTGCCCGATCTGGAAGGCCTGACCAAGCAGGCGCAGCAACGCCTGGACGCCATTCAACAGATGGAAGAACTTGGCAGCGGCTTCTACCTGGCCATGCACGACCTGGAAATTCGCGGCGCGGGCGAAGTGCTGGGCGAGAACCAGAGTGGCAACATGCTGGAAGTGGGTTTCCAGCTCTACAACGAGATGTTGAGTGAGGCCGTGCGTTGCCTGAAAGCGGGAATCGAGCCCGACTTGATGGCCCCCATGAACGTGACGACCGACATCAACCTGCACGCCCCCGCCCTGCTGCCGGATGACTATTGCGGCGATGTGCATTTGCGCCTGAGCTTCTACAAAAAGCTGGCCACCGCCAAAAACATTGATCAGATTGACGCGCTGCTGGAAGAAATCGTCGATCGCTTCGGCAAGCTGCCACCCCAGGCGCAGACGCTCATTGACGTGCACCGCCTGCGGGTGATGGCCAAGCCTTTTGGTGTGGTGAAGGTGGACGCGGCACCGGGCGTGATCACCATCACCTTCAAGAAAAACCCGCCGGTGAACCCGATGCGCATCATCGAGATGATCCAGAAAAACAAGCACATCAAGCTGGTCGGCAACGAGAAGCTGCGCATTGAGCGCGAACTGCTGGCCGTGAAAGACCGGGCGCAAATGGTGCGGGATGTGTTGAAGGGGCTGGGGCAGCCAGTGGTGGCTGAGGTGGTAACTTGAATTGACATATGCCAAAGCATATGTCAAAATTCAAACTCATTTTATTCACCCTCAGGAGGCCACATGCAAGCCACTGTTTTAACCACTGCCGCTGCAAATTCAGCATTGATCGCCTCGGACAACCTTGCGACCTTCTTTAACGCTGCACCGCAGGCAGCAGACACCCCAACCCGCAAGGTCAGCCTGTTTCGCAACGGGGCTAATCAGGCCGTGCGCATTCCGAAAGAGTTTGAACTACCTGGCAAAGATGCCACCATGCGCCGCGAGGGCAACCGACTGATCATCGAGGCGGTGCAGCCCAAGTTGATCAAGGGCACGGCAGCGGCGCTGCTGGCGGCGCTTGAGAGCATGAAAGACTGGGAGCCCGTGCTGGAGGAATTCCCTGATGTCGATGAAGGCCTGCTGCCGTTGGACGACATCAACTTATGACCACGACTTACTTGCTCGACACCAACATCATCAGTCACATGATGCGTGAAACCACCGGCATCGCCAGCCAAGCGTTCGCCGCCATTGCCCGCAACGACGCAACGCATGCCGTGCAAACCAGCATTGTGGTGTTGTGCGAATTGCGTTTTGGCTTGTTGCGCAAGCCCAATCAGCGACTGGACGACGCATTGGCAAGAATCCTGACCGGCATCGAGGTTCTGCCGCTGGACCACCAGGTCGTCGCCCACTACGCCAGCCTGCGCACCCACCTAGAAGCCCAAGGCCAAGCCATCGGCCCCAACGACACCTTCATCGCTGCGCATGCCCTGGCAGTTGGCGCCACCCTAGTCACCGCCGATGCGGAATTCAACCGCGTACCAAGTTTGCGGGTAGAGAACTGGCTGGCAGCCGATCCTCAGCCAAGTTTGATAGAAAAATAGCCGTAAAGTCCCCGTCAATAATCAATAGTTCGCTATCATTTTTGAACTCTCCTTTCGTAATCTTCCCCATGCACCCCACAGAATTCTCCCCCGGCCTGGTCATTCAGGGCTTCACGGCACCTTTAAAACTGCGCGACTTCAAGCTCATCGCCTTTGACATGGACTCCACGCTCATCAACCTCGAGTGTGTGGATGAAATTGCCGACGCAGCGGGCCGCAAGGCCGAGGTGGCCGCCATCACCGAAGCGGCCATGCGCGGTGAAATCACCGACTACAAAGACAGCTTGCGCCGCCGCGTCACGCTTCTCAAAGGCGTGACGGTAGGCCATATGGAAGAGGTGTTGAACCACCGCCTGAAACTCAACCCCGGTGCTGCGGATTTGGTGGCGGCTTGTCAGGCAGTGGGCATGGTGACGCTACTGGTCAGCGGCGGGTTTACGTTCTTCACCGACCGGGTGCGCGATTTGCTGCGCATAGATGCGACGCGAAGCAATATTCTGGAGATCGACGAGACTGGCCGCCTCACGGGTCGAATGACCAATCAGCATTGGGGTGATATTTGCGACGGCGAAGAAAAGCGCCGCTGCCTGATTCAAACCTGCGCCACCAACAATATCCACCCCCGCCACGCCATTGCCATGGGTGACGGCGCAAACGACCTGCCGATGATGAGCGTGGCCGGGTTGTCTGTGGCCTACCATGCCAAGCCCAAGGTGCGGGAACAAGCGATGGTGGCGATCAATTCAGGGGGCCTAGACCGGCTGCGGGAAGTGCTCAAATAACACGCAAAATCGCACGACGCGGCACTGCCCTTGGTCGCAGTCCCGTTCAAGCCCGCTCCACCTCCGCCCTGCCCGCCTGCACCTCAAACCGGGCCAACGTCTGGATTTGCGTGTCTTTGCGCGTCACGTCATCCACCACGCGCAGGGTGGTGGTCAATGACTTGGGGGTGAACTCGACCACGCCATAACCTTTGGCTTTGGTATCGGCAAAGGTGAAATGCGGGTTCTCGGCCAGCCATTCGTCCGTCTTGGCTTTTGAGGCGTTGCCCGAGCGCGAGGTAATGCTGGTGCCGCAGAACTCGACGCCGACGTTTCCGCTTTGGGGGTTGGCATAGTCGACTTTGACTTGGCCGACCCAGTTCTCATGCACGTCGCCGCCCAGCAGCACCGGGTTACCGACTGCGTTGTTGGACAGGGCATCAGTCAGGCGTTTTCTGGCAGCGGGATAACCGTCCCAGCCGTCGTTCCAGAGGGTTTGCTCAGGGCCTGGTTTGAAATCGCGCTGGCCAAACAGGGTTTGCTGGCCGAGCACCGTCCAAACACCACGATCGAGGTTGGATGCGTTGGAGTCTTTGGCCCGTTTGAACTCTTCATTCAGCCAACGCTCTTGCTGCGCACCCAGCAGACTTCGCGCGGGGTTTAGCCACTCGTCACAGCTTGCAGGGTTGAACGTGTTGGAGCCCAGCTTGCCATCTTTGGCGCAGGGTTGAGGGTCTTTGTACTGGCGGGCATCGAGCAGGTACAGCGTGGCCAGTTGGCCATAGGGCACCCGGCTGTAGATGCGCATTTCAGCGCCCTGACGCAATCCATTGAGTGCTTGCGTCATCACGCTGGCGCGCACCGGCATGTGCTCGTACCAAGCCTGGTACGCCATCGCCCGGCGCGCTGCAAATTGGGCTGGGTCGGACAGGTCGGCTGAGCTGGCCCCCGCTTGCAAACCGGCGTAATCGTTTTGCACCTCGTGATCGTCCCAGGTCATCAGCCAGGGGCAGTGGGCATGCATAGCCTGCAAATCGACGTCGCTCTTGTGCTGGGCATAGCGCTCGCGGTAGCCGTCCAGCGTGGTCACCCAGCCGCCCGATAGCGTGCGCACGGCGTTGGCGGCACCGGGGTACTCGTAGATGTAGTCACCCAGGAACATCACCACGTCCAGATTTTCTTCGCGCATGTGGCGGTAGGCGCTGAAGTAGCCGTGCTCCCAGCGCTGGCACGAAGCATAGGCCAGGCGCAGGCGGTCTACCTTCGCGTTCGCTGCGGGGAAGGTGCGGGTGCGGCCGATGGGGCTGGCCGCACCACCGGCCAAGAAACGGTAAAAGTACCATCGGTCAGGTGTCAGGCCTTTCACCTCCACGTGAACCGAATGTGCCAAGCCTGCTGTCGCCACGGCTTGCCCGGTTTGGACGACGCGCGTGAACTTGTCGTCGTCCGCTACTTCCCACCTCACGGGAATAGGGTCGCTGCCCAAGGAGGAACCGAAGAAGCCCTGGGGCAACAGGCGTGTCCACAGCACCACGGAATCATGGGTTGGCGAACCGCTAGCGACACCCAGGGTGAACGGGTTGCTGCTGAATTTGGGTTGCCCTGATTGGTTGGGTTGAGGTTGAGGCTGCGCCAGCCCCACGAATGGAAACCAAATTCCAGCGGCGCTGGCAGCAACCAGCTTCAACGCGTCGCGCCGGCGATGGATGCTTGGTATTTCCATTACTTCATGCGAGCTCGGGTTTAAGCGTCAGCGCTGCGGGCGTTTGAAGTTAAGCAGTCGCGTTGCAATCAATGTCTCCGCCAGGAAGCAAACCAGTGCCAGCAGGAAACTGACCACACCAGATACAAAACAGACCATGGCCAGCCGCAACCCCTGAAAGCTCGTTGTCTCGCCGAGAAACAAAACGATGATGGTCATGCCGATCAGCAGCCCGCACAGGGTGAGCAGCGCAATGCAACTGTTGGCCAGCAAGCCGCGTTGGCGCAGCTCGCGCAGCTCTTTGTAAGCCTGCGTCACGGTGCTTGTGGCGGCCGAGGTGGACGCATCAATGCGCTCCTCCAGCAAGCGCGCCCGGTCGATGATGCGGGCCAGCCGATTAGCCACTGCGCCAATCATGCCGGACACGGCCGTCAGCAAAAACACCGGCGCAATGGCCAGCTGAATGCCGTGCGAAACGGTGTCCGGGTCCATCGGAAAAATCATGGCTTGGCCGCAGGCATCGTTGCGGCTTTGCGGTCGGCCACCACTTTTTGCGCGGTCGGGCGGGCACCTATCAGCTTGATGTAGTCCTTGTAGTCCACACCGCCTACCAGCAACAGGTCTTCACCATAAATGATTTTGCTGGCCATGCCGATGAGAGGCAGACTGGCAAACGCTGCGCAGTCGGCCTGACTGAAGGTGTCACCCGCAATGTAGGGCGAGAACTTCACCAGCCGCCTGAAGCCGGCAATCTGGTTTTCTAATTGCTGGCGGATCCGCGCCTTGGTGGAGTCGTTCAGCGCTGCTGCGCCAAAAAATGCCTGGCCGTAAAGCTGGCGGGCTGTCATTTCCAAGTGCCAGTCGATGAAGGTCGCCAGCTCACGGACCTTGGCCTGCGCAAACGGGTCAGCGGGCATCAGCGCGGGTTGTGGCCAGGTTGCCTCAATAAAGTCCATGATGGCCTGGCTCTCACACAGGCTGCCTTGGCTCGTGCGGATGAACGGAATTTTGCCCAGTGGCGAGGAGGCCAGCACCGCCTCATCATTGCTGCCGGTGCCGACATATTCCTCGTTGAAAGGAACGCCTTTTTCCAGCAAGGCAAGTTTGACCTTGTTGTAGTAATTGGACACGGCAAAGCCGCAGAGTGTGAGCATGGGGGTCTCCGGGTTTGAATCGAACTAGAGTCTAAACGGGGCTTATTGGGGAAAACATTACCCCCGCACGCGCCCATTGAGCGGATAGGCCGGATCGGTATACCCATGGGTGGACGAATGACCGGGCTTCACAAGGCTGTCCACCAGCGCCTCATCTTCTGCGCTCACCACGTAGTCCAGCGCGGGCTGGTAGTCTTGCCATTGCCTCAAGGTACGCGGCCCGGCAATAACCGAGCTGATGATGGGGTTGGCCAGCACCCAGGCGGTGGCGAAATGGGCCAGGCTGATGCCTTTGGACTGCGCGTGTTCCTTGAGAGTTTGCGCAATCACCAGCGACTCTTCGCGGAACTCGGTTTCCACCATGCGCTTGTCGGCACGGCCTGCTCGGGTGCCTTCTGCTGCAGGCTGGCCGGGTGGGTATTTGCCGGTGAGCACACCACGCGCCACGGGGCTGTAGGGCGTGACACCAAGCCCAAAATGATCGCAGGCGGGCAACACCTCCACCTCGGGCATGCGGTTCAGCAGGTTGTAGTAGGGCTGGCACACCACAGGCGCGGGCATGCCGATTTGCGCAGCCAGACTCACCATCTCGGCAATGCGCCAGCCCCGAAAGTTGGACACCCCCCAGTAGCGAATCTTGCCCGCCCGCAGCAGGGTGTCCATCGCGCGCAGGGGCTCTTCCAGGTTCATGCCGTTGTAGTCGCGGTGCAGATACAGGATATCGATGTAGTCAGTTTGCAGGCGACCCAGCGCCGCATCCACGGCGCGCAACATCCAGCTGCGGGAGTAGTGCCCTTCGTTGGGCTTCGTTGACATGGGGTTGCCCAGCTTGGTGGCAAGCACCCAGTCCTGCCGGGTGGCCTTGATCAGCTCGCCCACCATGGTCTCTGACGCGCCCTTGGTGTACACGTCCGCCGTGTCGATGTAATTCACGCCATTGGCATGGGCATCGGCCACGATGGCGCGGGCTTCGTCGATGGCGGTCTGGTCACCAAACATCATGGTGCCCAGGCAAAGGGCGGAGACTTTGAGATTGCTGTTGCCTAAATGACGGTATTGCATAGGAGCCTGGTAGATGATGAATTGAGGTTGTGAATATTGCTATATATTAAATAGCAAACAATTTATAGCTGACGGGGACTTCAGGGTATTTTTATGGAATACAGCAGCGATAACAATGAGAAAGTGATGCCCATCGCTCAAGCACGCCCCGGCACCTGGATTTTGCCCGCTCCCAGATGAATGCCGCCGTCCAGCAGCAGCAGCTCACCCGTCATGGTGCGCGCGCCAGTGGTCAACCAGGCGATGGCCTGCGCCACGTCTTCTGGAGTGCTGGCTCGCTCAAGGGGCGATGAGGCTTCCACCATCGCTTTGACCTTGTCGAAGCCCTCCTGACCCAACCCATCCACAAACCAGCGTGAGGTGATCAGACCGGGGCATACGGCATTGACGCGAACATCGGGTGCCAGCGCCCGGGCCAGGTAAAGCGTCATGGAATTCAACGCGCCTTTTGATGCGATGTAGGGTACCGACGACCCAATGCCCAGCGACCCCGCGATCGACGACACATTCACCACACTGCCTTTGACAGCCTTCAGGTGCGTCGCGCAAGCCCGCACCATCTGGAATGCGCCCACCGTGTTCACCGCATAAATGCGTTGAAAGGTGTCCATGTCCAGAACATCCCAATTGGCTGCGCCGGTGAAGGTGCTGATGCCCGCGTTGTTGACCAGCGCGTCGATGCGGCCCCAGCGGTCAATAGCGGTCTGGGCCAGCCCCTTGCAGGCTGAATCGTCGGCCACATCGCCTTGCACCAACGCGGTGTCAGCCCCGGCTTGCTCGCACGCGGCTTGCGAGGCTTTGGCCTCAGCCTCGCTGCGCGAGTAGTTGATCAACACGTTGTAGCCCTGCTGGGCCAAGAGCAAAGCGGTGGCAGCGCCTACGCCGGTGCCCGAGCCGGTGATGAGGGCGACTTTGCGGTCTGTCATGGGTAGCTCCTTTAAGTGATGGCGGCATTGTGGGGTGATTCACAAAAGCCAGTCTCCGCAATAGATAGCAGTCATTGCCGCTGAAGTCCAACCCGTGTAGCGCTAGCCGTTAGCGCTGCACAGATATTTGCAGAGGTGCCTGAAGCAATCACCGGTGCTTCAACAGTGGCACGCAGCAATCAGCCCGGTTGACCCTGTAAAGCATCAAAGCGCCTGTCCCAACCGCCCCACCCCCTCCACAATCTTCCCCACATCCGCCGTCGCAAACGACAGCCGCAAAGTCGCCCGGTCCGGGTTCGTTGCGTAAAACGGTGCACCGGGCACAAACGCCACCAGCTTTTCAATCGCACGTTTGGCAAACTCGGCCGCGTCGGCACCGGGTGCGGTCAGGCGGGTCCAAAAGAACATACCACCTTGTGGCTGGCTGAAAGTGATGGCGTCGCCCAGGTCTTGTCTCAGGCAATCGGCCATGGTCTGGGCACGCTCGGCGTAGGTTTTCCGCACCACGGCCAGCGCGGCATCCATGCGGTTCAGGCCGAGGTAATGCGCGGCGATGGCCTGGGTCAGGTTACTGGTGTGGGCGTCGCTGAATTGTTTGCACATCACGGCGTTGGCCAGCAATTGCGGCTGCGCAATCATCCAGCCCACACGCAGGCCAGGGCTTAGCACTTTGCTGAAGGAGCCACAGTAGGCAATCCACTCGCGTGAGCCGGGCACCTCGCTGCTCAGGGCCAGCATGCTGGGCGGAGGTGGTGCATCGCCAAAATACAGCTCGCCATAGGGGTCGTCTTCCACCACCAGCACCTTGTGCTGCGCGGCTAGCTCCAGCACGCGTTTGCGGCGCGCCAGGCTCAACATGGCACCGCTGGGGTTGCCAAAGGTGGGCACCAGATAGATGAATTTCGGCTTGTGTTCGACGATGAGTTTTTCCAGCTCGTCCACCTTCACGCCATCGGCATCAATCGGCGCACTCACAATGTCTGCGCCATACAGGCGAAAGCACTGGATGGTGGCCAGAAAGGTGGGGCCTTCCACAATGACCTTGTCGCCGGGGTCAATCATGGTTTTTCCAATTAGATCCAGCGCCTGCTGGCTGCCCGTGGTTGTGATGATCTCGGCGGGTGTAGCAGTGATTCCTTTCTTGGCCATGTGGGCGCTCAAAGCTTCACGCAAAGGGTTCCAGCCTTCGGTGGCGCCGTATTGCAATACCGGGCCAGCGGTGGCGTCGCTCAGGGCCAATTGGCTGGCTTCGCGGATACCCACTGCGTCAAACAGCGCGGGGTCGGGGAAGCCGCCCGCAAAGCTGATGATGCCGGGCTTGCCCAGCAGCTTGAAGAGTTCGCGGATGGCGGAGGTTTCGACATTTTGGAGACGTTGGGCAAAGGGCAATGGCATGGTGCAAATCAGGTAACAATGAAGTAATCCTCCATTGTGACGCAAGGCCCTGCATGATCGAAAAACACCTGGACATCCCGACTGCCGATGGCAACATGAACACCTTTGTGGTGTACCCCGAGGAGAACGGCCCGCACCCCGTGGTGCTGTTTTATATGGATGCCCCCGGCAAGCGCGAAGAGCTGCACGAGATGGCGCGTCGCTTTGCGGCGGTGGGCTACTACGTGATCCTGCCCAACCTGTACTACCGCCGCACGCGGGACTTCTGGCTGCAGGAGCGCACTGAGCCCGCCATGGCGGTGATGTTCACCCACATGAATTCACTTACCCGTGCCACAACCGAGGTGGACACCACCGCCCTGCTGAAGTTTGCCGACGCCCAGCCCGAGGCCAATGCGTCGCGCATTGGCATGGTGGGCTATTGCATGAGCGGGCCGTTTGTGATGTGGGCGGCAGCGGCCTTCCCGGGCCGCATTAACAGCATTGCGTCCATCCATGGGGCGCAGATGGCGACCGATGCACCCGATTCTCCGCATTTGATGGCACCCAAGATCATGTGCGAAAGCTACTTTGCCTGTGCCGAGACCGACAAATGGGCTCCGCCTGCTGACATTCAAAAGCTAGAAGATGCCCTGAAAGCTGCTGGCACCGCCCACCGTATTGAGTGGTACCCCGGCGTGGAGCACGGCTTTGTGTTCCCCAAGCGCGCAGGCATCTATAACATGGCAGGCGCAGAGCGGCATTGGGAGCGGATGTTCAGCTTGTTTGCGCGGACGTTGCGGTAGGCATCAACCGCAGGCTTTCGTTACGACAACGCCTGGAGACAATCTCCCAACGTACGGGCATTGTCAGTGTCCATGCCCATTCCCGCAGCCGGTGGCGACGTAATGGGCGCGGTGGTTGAGAACTACTTTGACAATCTGCTGCCAGACAGCACCCGGATTCGCGACCGCTTGCGCCGCCGTTTCGGAGTACCCTCCACCAAGGCTGCCGATTTGCTGGCGGCGATTGGCCGTGACTGTGTTGGGGCGGTTCAGCTTTTGCCGGATGGTGTTGCTCCCGGAGCGCATGACCATATCGACAGCCAGCCCCTGACCGATGGTCAGAGTGAAGCGTTGCTCAAAGACCTGACGACCGATGCGAACGAAGCAGACTCCCTGCTGGCAGACTTTCGTATCTCCATTGCGGGCGCACAGGAGAAAACCGCCCTGCTACGTATCAGGGATCAGTGGCACTTGCCCCACGCGGCCACGCCGACCACCCACATTCTCAAATTGCCACTGGGTCTGGTCGGCAACATGCGTGCGGACATGACCGATTCTGTAGAGAACGAATGGCTATTGCCCGCCCACTTTCCCCGGCCCGTCTTCAACGCCATACGCCAGGGCATGCTGGCCCACGTGGAGAAATTTGTCGCCGGCATGTCCTGAACATGGTCCCATGCGATGCGTGCATGGGACCATGCAGCGCCCTGATGCAAGACAGGCATAAAGGCATGAACCGGGGCGAATAGTCCCCCCTGAAACGGATACGCGTTCATAGAATTCGCCGACTTACACCCACAAAGACGGAGAACCCATGACGCTCACCCCTCTTGCAGAACTGCTGACCTACACCCAGGAACACGCAGACTCTGGCGTTCCACGACAAACTGCTTTTGTCAGCTGCTATTTCGAGAACACCGACCCTGACGAGATCGCCTCTCGCGGCCCAGCTACGCTCTACGCCATCGCCAATGCGCACTGGCGCTTGCTGGAGGCAGCCCACACTGCGCAAAATGCCAAAGTGCGCGTGTTCAACCCCACACTGGCCGAAGACGGTTTTGTCAGCGACCACACGGTGGTGCAAATCGTTCACGCAAACATGCCGTTTCTGGTGGACTCTGTCACCATGGCCATTAACCGCAGCAACCGCACAGCACACTGGATTGTTCACCCGCTGATGCGCGTGGCGCGCGATGATGAAGGCAAGCTGCTGTCGGCCGGCAGTGTGGCGCAGAACGATGTTGACGTTGCCGATTCGATTGAGTCGCTCATCTTGGTGGAGTGCGACCGCATTCTCAGCAGCACAGACCAGCAAGCCCTGGCCGCCGAGTTGAGCCATGTGCTGGGTGACGTGCGCAGCGCGGTCCAGGACTGGGCAGCCATGCTGGATCGGGTTCAGGCTGCCGGCGTTGCGTCCGTCAACGCTCCGCTCTCTCCTGCCAGTTTGCGCGAAGGCATTGATTTTCTGGCATGGCTGGAAGACCGCAACTTCACCTTTTTGGGAGCACGCGATTACGACCTGCAGCGCGATACAGACGGCGTCAGCCTGGTGGCCCGGCCCGAGTCAGGCTTGGGCATTCTTCGCGGCGCGGTGCGCTCGATTGAAACGCGCTTGCCGCCCGAGGCCGTGGCACTGATTGAATCTGACGAGCTGGTGCTGATCACCAAAGCCATGACACGCGCAACAGTGCACCGCCCAGCTTGGCTGGATTACATCGCCGTCAAGCGGTTTGATGACGCGGGACAGTTGGTGGGTGAGTCCAGGTTTTTAGGTCTGTACACGGCCACCGCCTATTCAGCCGCCGTGAGCGACATTCCTCAAGTACGCCGACGTGCCGCGGCCGTGATGACTGGCGCGGGCGTAGTGCCCGACAGCCACGCCGCCAAGTCGCTTCAGTCGATTCTGGACGTGTACCCGCGCGATGAGCTGTTTCAAATTGACACCGCCACGCTGGCCGAACATGCGATTGGCATTTTGAGATTGCAAGAGCGCCAACGCACCCGCCTCTTCCTTCGCCGGGACCCGTTTGGGCGCTTTACCTCGGCTCAGGTGTTTGTGGCGCGCGACCGCTACAACACCGAGTTGCGCGTCAAGGTGGGCCGGGAGTTGATGACCGCGCTGGATGGCGAGTCGATCGAGTTCACGCCCATGCTGACCGACAGCCCGCTGGCCCGCATTCATTACCTGGTGCGTGCCAGAGAGCGTGCGCCGCACGATGTGAACGTGGCAGCTCTGCAAGCCCGCATCACCAAACTGGCCCAGCGCTGGGAAGACGATTGCACGGCTGAGTTGCTGCGCATGCATGGCGAAGGCCAGGGTTTGGCGCTGGCACACCGCTTTGCCAATGCCTATCCAGGCGCTTACCGGGACGACTTCTTAGGCCCAGTCGCGGCCGAGGACACGGGCATTCTGGCGGGTCTGTCAGCGCATGCCCCGCTGGCGGTCAAGCTTTACCGCCCGCTGGACGCGCAAGCAGGCCTGCTCCGCTTCAAGCTCTACAGCATGAGCAAAGTGGCGTTGTCTGACTCGCTGCCCGTGCTGGAGCGCATGGGTGCACGCGTGCTGGACGAACACCCCTATTTCATTGACCTCAACACAACCCGCGATGGCGCGGCTGGATCGCTGTGGATCCATGACCTGGGCCTGCAACTGCCTGCCAGTACCGACCTTGCAGCCGTCAAAATGCGATTTGAAGCGCTGTTTACGCAAGCTTGGGGCCATGAAGTCGAGAGCGACGATCTGAACAAGCTGGTGCTGACCACCACACTGGCGGGCCGCTCGATTGCCGTGCTGCGCGCCTATACGCGCTACTTCAAGCAACTGGGTTTTGCCTTCAGTCAGAACTACATAGAAATGGCATTGAACAAGAACCCGCTGATCGCGCAGGCCCTTGCTGATTTGTTTGTGACCCGATTCGATCCCGCTTTGGTCGGTGACCGCGCAGCCCTACAGCTGCAACTGGTGCAGACGATGGAAGCCCGCCTGGGTGAAGTCGCCAGCCTGGACGAAGACCGCATACTGCGCCAGTTTCTGGCGACCGTGCAGGCCACGTTGCGCACCAACGTGTGGCAGACCAACCCGGCAGGCGACCACAAACCCTGCATGAGCTTCAAGTTCAATCCGCGCGAAATCCCCGGCGTGCCCGAACCCAAACCGCTTTTCGAGATTTGGGTTTATTCGCCGCGTATGGAAGGTGTGCATTTGCGCGGTGGCAAGGTGGCGCGCGGCGGCCTGCGCTGGTCTGACCGGCGCGAGGACTTTCGCACCGAGATTCTGGGTCTGGTCAAGGCACAGCAGGTCAAAAATACGGTTATCGTTCCGGTCGGCTCCAAGGGCGGTTTTGTGCTGAAAAATGCCCCCCCCGCCAGTGACCGCGATGCCACCATGGCCGAGGGCATCACCTGCTACAAGCTGTTTTTGTCAGGCCTGCTGGACATCACCGACAACATCGTCAAGGGCCACGTGGCACCGCCTGCTGACGTGGTGCGCCATGACGTGGACGACCCCTATCTGGTGGTGGCGGCCGACAAGGGCACTGCCACCTTCTCCGACATTGCCAATGGGGTGTCGGCCGACTATGGCTTCTGGTTGGGTGATGCGTTTGCCTCGGGTGGCTCGGTGGGGTATGACCACAAGAAGATGGGCATCACAGCGCGGGGTGCGTGGGAGTCGGTCAAGCGGCATTTCAGGGCGCTGGGGCACAACATACAAGCCACGCCGTTCACGGTGGCAGGCATTGGCGACATGTCGGGCGACGTGTTCGGCAATGGCATGTTGCTATCAAGCCAGATCAAGCTGGTGGTGGCGTTTGACCACCGCCACATCTTTATCGACCCCACACCGGATGTGGCAAAGTCGTTTGCCGAGCGCCAGCGCCTGTTTGCCCTGCCTCGCTCCAGCTGGGACGATTACGACAAATCGCTGATCTCCGCGGGTGGTGGCCTGTACCCCCGCGGCGCCAAGTCCATCACCCTGAGTGAGGAGGCCCGCGCCGTGCTGGGCATTGACGTGACAGACAAAGCCGAGTTGTCGCCCGTTGAACTGTTGCGCGCCGTTTTGAAGGCCCCGGTGGACCTGCTCTATAACGGCGGCATCGGCACCTATGTGAAAGCCACGTTCGAGACCCACGCACAGGTGGGCGACAAGTCCAGCGACGGATTCCGCGTGAACGGCAATGAGCTGCGCTGCAAGGTGCTGGCCGAAGGCGGCAACTTGGGCTGTACACAGAATGGGCGCATTGAATTTGCGCAAAAGGGGGGGCGCATTTATACCGATGCCATCGATAACTCGGCCGGGGTGGACTGCTCGGACCACGAGGTCAACATCAAGATTTTGCTGGGCGGCGTTGTGGAAGCGGGTGACCTCACGCTGAAGCAGCGCAATGACCTGCTGGCCTCCATGACGGACGAGGTGGGCCTGCTGGTGCTGACCGACAACTACTTCCAGAGCCAGGCGCTGGACATTGCCACCCACCGCCCCCTGTACGTGCTGGACGGCCAACAACGCCTGATGCAGTGGTTGGAAGGCCATGGTCGCCTGAATCGCAGCATCGAATTCCTGCCCACGGACGAAGAAATTGCCCGGCGTAAGGTCCACAAGCAGGGCTTGACCGCTTCTGAGGGTGCGGTGGTGCTGGCGTATGCCAAGATGAGCGTGTTTGACGACCTGGTGGCGAGCAACCTGCCAGACGACCCGTTCTACCGTCGGGCACTCAAGGCCTATTTCCCCCAGGTGCTGTCGGAAAAATTCCCGCAGGCCGTTTCCGCACACCCGCTCAAACGGGAAATCATCGCCACCTTCATCACCAACACCGTGCTGAACCGCACCGGGGCCACATTTGTCAATTTCGTGGCCTCCGAGGCCGGCGCTACCGCCGCGGACGTGATTCGCGCCTTCACGCTGGCGCGGGAGATTTTTGATCTGGAAGCCCTGTGGGACCAGATTGACGCCCTGGACTACAACGTAGGCGCCAAGTTGCAACTGGACTTGCTCACACAGTTGACCGCCATTGCCCAACGGGCTTCGCGCTGGATGCTGAGGGTGCTCACATTAGGGCGCACTCAAGGCAGCACACCGGCTGTATCGTTAGGTGATGACTTACCTACCCTGATCAACCGCTACCAGCCCGCTGCTCGCGAATTGCGCGCGAATTTGCACGGCTGGCTGCCCGACTCGGCGCAGGCCACCTGGCAAATGGCCAGCGATAAGTTAGCGCAAAGCGGCGTGGAACTGACGTTGGCCCAAAACCTGACCGCACTGGAATTCATCTTCCCGGCACTGGATTTAGTGGACCTGGTGGGTCTGGTAGACGTGGCCAGCCCATCAACCAGTACAGCGACCAGCGATCTGGCGCAAGCCGCCCTCGCCTACTTTGGTGTGGAGGCCGAGCTGGGCCTGGCGCAATGGCGCGCCCAGATCAACCGGCTGCCGACGGACACCTTATGGCAAACCCAGGCGCGCGGCAGCGCCCGCGACGACGTGTATTCGATTGCCAGCCAGATCACGAGCGGACTTTTGGTGCGCAATGAGACCCTGCCCACCTGGTGCCTACGGCACGGCCCGGCCATTCACCGCCTGCGCCAGCTGCTGGACACCATCAGCACCCAGGGGGCTGACCTAGCGCCGGTGTCGGTGGCTTTGCGGGAACTTCGGCATCTGGCTTGAAGGATTCCACGCCTAGGAAGATACTACAAAATCAATAGCGAACTATTTATATTTGACAAGGACTTTAGGCTAATTTGACCCAGAATGGCCAACGCCGCCAGCCACGCATCAGGCACCTGTTTGTCCCCACTCAGCGATATCACTTATTCGCGTGGTTTTCATGAAAATCATCGTTCAGGTATCTGTATGCTCACATCCGGTGGGATAGCATGCGGACGAGGATAGTGCCATGCCCGCCCCGTCCTAGTGATTGCATTATTCTCACATATTGCTATCATATTGAAATGAACAGCAAGCACCGAAAGACCCTAGATGTCTTATTGGCCGACCCGGTCAGCGGAAACTTGGAATGGGCGCGAATTGAGTCACTGCTTATTGCCTTGGGTTGTCGCGTGATTGAAGGGCCTGGGTCGGCGGTGACTTTTGAATTCAAGGGACAGCGGGCCAATTTTCATCGACCCCACCCGAGCAGAGAAGCACTGCGTTACCGTGTCAAGGCGGTGCGGGAATTCATTGAAAAGATTGGAGTTTTGCCATGAACAGCATGATCTACAACGGTTACACCGCCCGAATGGAATTCGATACTGACGACAAAATCATCGTAGGCCGCGTCGTGGATATCGACGACATCATCACATTTCACGGCACGTCAGTTGCTGAATTCGAAACTGCTTTTAAAGCAGCCGTGGATAGCTACATCCATGCATGTGAACAGCTCGGGCAAGCGGCTGAGAAGCCAGCCAGTGGCCGGCTAATGCTCCGCGTGAGTCCGGTTGTTCACGCGGCTGCCGTGAAAGCCAGTGCCCGCAGCGGGCAGAGTCTGAACAAATGGGCGGAAAAAGTGCTGGGTCAGGCGGCGCTCGCCTGAGGTTGATTGTGCAAGGTTGAAGTAGTGGCTACTGAGTCAACAGCATGCTAACGATATAAGACTTAGTGGGTATTTGACGCCCAATAGCAGCCCAATCTGCCTTTGGAACTTGAGGGAAGGTGTAACAATCACTGAAACAAGGGCGCTGAGGAGGAAGCATTGAACCAAAACCAGATCGAGCTATTTTTTAAGACCCTGCGCTCAGCCAACCCCATGCCGGTGAC